>NZ_JBHXRX010000047.1:0-65855 GCF_042714995.1 Streptomyces sp. NPDC058665 | reverse complement strand
GGTGTTTTTTTGGCTGCCGGGGCGGTCGGGGGGGGCGCCCATCCCCCCCCCCCCACGCCCCAGGTCCCGCTTCTCTTCCGATGCTGGGGACCCGGCGTGGCCCGGGTGTGAACGAGGCCGCAACTCCCGGCGCCGAACACCGCACAGGGATCACTCGCAACCGCAAACGTTCGTCGGCCCCACTCGCGGCGTGCGGAATCCGCTCATCCGCCGTTCACCGGACGGGGAAGCGGGCGGTCAGGGGCCCGTGGGGGGACGGTGGGGGTGGATGCCGCGCGGTTCGATGCCGTCGCCCGGAAAGCGCTTCCCCATTTTGTAAGACGTGTTGACGAATTAATGGGGGTGCGCCAGCATCGCCTCCACATGTTCGAAGTGCCGAACGCACTTCTGCCGAGCCCTGCCCCCGGGAGTAAGCGCCGCATGTCCACCCGAACCGCACCGCTGCCCGTACGCAATCCAGGAACCGGCGAACTGCTGGGCGAAATCGAGGACTTCGGCCCGGTACGCGTCACCGCGGCCCTCGCCGCCGCAGTGGACGGACAACGGGCGATGGCCGCGATGCCCGCCCATGCGCGCGCACGGCTTCTGCGCTCCGTCGCCGACCTGATCGAGGCCGAAACCGACGACCTGGCACGGCTCCTCGCCGCCGAAAACGGCAAGCCTTTCTTCCAGACGGTGGAGGAAGTCCGCGCCGCCGTACGGATCTTCCGCGGCTTCGCCGGCGAGGCCACCCGCCTCTTCGGCCGCCAGATTCCGCTCGACGCCGTCCCCGGCCTGGAGAGGCACCTCGCCGTCACCGTCCGCGAGCCGCTGGGCCCGGTCGCCGCCCTCGTGCCGTTCAACTACCCGGTCGAGCTGTACGCCCACAAGGCGGCAGCCGCCCTCGCCGCCGGCAACGCCGTCCTGGTCCACCCGCCCGTGCGCTGCCCGCTCGCCGTGGTGCGGATCGGCGAACTCGTCGAGCGGGCGGGCGCCCCCGCGGGCGCCCACCAACTCCTCACCGGCGGCGTGCACATCTCCCAGGAACTCGCCTCACGCCCTGGCGTCGCCGCCGTCAGCCTCACCGGCAGCACCGCCGCGGGCCGCGAGATCGCCCGCCGCGCCGCCGACACCCTGAAGAAGGTCCATCTCGAACTCGGCGGCAACGACGCCCTGATCGTCTGCGACGACGCCGACGTCGAGGCGGCGGCCGAGGCCGTGGTCCTCGGCCGGCTCGCCCGCGGCAACGGCCAGATCTGCTGCGCCGTCAAGCGCGTCTACGTCCAGGACGGTGTGCACGACAGCTTTGTCGAGGCCCTGCTCGCGGGCGCCGCCAAGCTCAGCGTCGGGGACCAATTGACCGATGGCAACGATGTCGGACCGCTGATCAGTGAAGAGGCCGCCGAGCGCGTCGAGTCGGCGGTCGCCGCCCTCGTCGCCGACGGCGCGCGCAAGGCGGCCGGCGGCGGTCGCCGGGGCGCCTTCTACGACCCCGCCGTCCTGGTCGACGTCCCCGATGACAGCGCCGCGTTCGCCGACGAGATCTTCGGCCCCGTCGCACCGGTCGCCCGCTTCACCGACCCGCTCGACGCCGTACGGATGGCCAACTCCTCCCCGTACGGCCTCCAGGCGGCCGTCTTCACCCGCGACATCCAGCGCGCCTTCACCCTCGCGGGACGCCTGGAGGTCGGAGGCGTCGTCATCAACGGGTCGACCGCGCTGCGCGCCGAGAATCTGCCCTTCGGTGGTCCGAAGGACACCGGTGGCTCGGCCGAGGGACTGCACGACACGGCCCTGGAGTTCACCCGGCAGAAGACGATCATCGTGATGGAGGCCTTCGGGTGAGCACGCCGACCCGGCCGGTCCTGCGGATACGCGGGGTGCGCAAATCGTACGGCCCCACACAAGTGCTGCACGGGGTGGACCTGACGGGCCGGGCCGGTGAGGTGCTCGCCGTCGTCGGCGCCAACGGGGCGGGCAAGTCCACGCTCATCAAGATCCTCGCGGGCGCCGAGCGGATGAGCGCCGGAGAGCTCCAACTCGACGGCGAGACGGTCGAGTTGCGCTCACCGCACGACGCGCACACGCACGGCATCCGCACCGTCCACCAGGAACTGACCCTGGTACCCGAGCTGTCCGTCACCGAGAACCTCCTCATGGGCCACTTCCCGCGGCGCCTCGGCGGCCTCATCGACTGGAAGGCCGCGCACCGGCGGGCCCGCGCCCTGCTCGACGGCATCGGCTACGGCGCCATCGACCCCCGGGTCAAGGCCGGCCGCCTCACCGTCGCCAGACAGCAGATGGTCGAGATAGCCAAGGCCCTCGTCAGCGAGGGCGGCGAGCCCAGGGTCCTGGTCCTCGACGAACCGTCGGCCGTCCTCGCGGGCAGCGACCTGGAAGCGCTGTTCGCGCTGATACACCGGCTCCAGGAACGCGGCGTCCTCATCGTGTACGTCTCCCACCGGCTCGCCGAGGTCACCGAACTCGCCACGTCCATCGTGGTGATCAAGGACGGCCGGGTGGTCGCCGAGACCACCCCCGACCGCACCGACGAGAACGAACTCATCCGGCTGATGGCGGGCCGGCCCGCCGGACAGCTCTACCCGGCGCGCCGCCCCGCCGACGGCGACAGCCTTCTCGACGTCTCGGGGCTCAGCCGCACCGGGGAGTTCAGCGACATCTCCTTCTCCCTGCGGGCAGGCCAGATCACCGGCCTGTTCGGTCTCGTCGGCTCCGGCCGCAGCGAACTCGCCCGCTGCGTTTTCGGCGCCGAACCGGCCACATCCGGTGCCGTCCGCGCCCCCGGCAACGACGCCGTACGGTTCCGGGGCCCCCGCGAGGCCATCGCCGCCGGACTCGCGCTCGTCACCGAGGACCGCAAGCGCACCGGACTCGTACTCGGCCTCACCACCGCCGAGAACATCGGCCTCACCACGCTGCGCGCCACCACGCGCGGCCCGCTGCTCGACACCGCGAGACGCCGGCGTGATGTCGTCTCCATGGTCGAGCGGCTGGACATCAGGCCCGCGCACTCGGCGAAGCTGCCCGTACGCACCCTCAGCGGCGGCAACCAGCAGAAGGCCGTCCTCGCCAAGTGGCTCCTCACCGAGCCGCGCGTGCTGCTGCTCGACGAGCCCACCCGCGGCGTCGACATGGCCACCCGCGCCGAGATCTACCGGATGCTCGACGAACTCGCCCGCGACGGCATGGCCATCCTGCTGATCTCCTCCGACCTCACCGAGGTGCTCGGCGCCACCGACCGGGTGCTGGTGATGCACGAGGGGCGGATCGCCGCGGAACTCCCTTCGGAAGGTACGACCGAGGACACGGTCCTCGCCCACGCGATCGGACACGCAGCATGACCGAACAGCTCACCAAGTCCACCGGGGCAGGCGACCCCGGACCGCCGCCGCCACGAGGGCTCCGGCTGCCGCGGCTCACCGTCGCCGGCCACGACATCACCGTCGAGACCGGACTCGCCGCGCTCCTCGTGATCTTCGTTGTGGTCGCAGGCTCCACCACCGAGGCCTTCCTGACCGAGGGCAACATCACCAATCTGCTCAAGCAGATGGTCACCACCGGCCTGCTCGCCTACGGGATGCTCGCCGTGATCCTCACCGGCGGCATCGACCTCTCCGTCGGCTCCGTCGTCGCCTTCTCCGGGATCGTCGCCGCCGGGCTCTCCTCCGGCCTGCCCGTGCCGGTCGCCATGGCGGTCGGCGTCGCGTCCGGCATCGGCTTCGGACTCGTCAACGGCGCGCTCGTGGCGCGCTTCCAACTGGCGCCGTTCGTCGTGACGTTGGCCGCGCTCACCACCATCAGAGGCCTCGCCTTCGTCTACTCCGAGACACCCGTCGCACCCGAGAAGACCGGCTTCTTCGAACTCGGCTCCGCCGTGATCGGACCGCTGCCCGTCTCCACCCTCATCATGCTGGGGGTCTTCCTGCTCGGTGGCGTCTTCCTCAGCCGTACCCCGGCCGGCCGTTCACTGGTCGCCATCGGCGGCAGCGCGGAGACCGTACGGCTCGCGGGCATCGGCGTCCGGCGCCATATCGTCCTCGCCTACGCGATCTCCGGCGCCTGCGCCGGACTCGCGGGCGTCATCCTCGCCAGCCGGGTCGGTATCGCCCAGCCCAGCGTCGGCACCGCGTTCGAACTCGACGCGATAGCCGCCTGCGTCATCGGCGGAGCGAGTCTGGCCGGCGGCAAGGGCTCCGTACGCGCCACCTTCGCCGGTGTGCTCGTACTCGCGCTGATCAACAACCTGCTCAACCTCTACGACGTGCAGAGCTTCTGGCAGCAGGTGCTCAAGGGCCTGATCATCATCGCCGTCATTCTCATCCAGCGCACCGGCCGCTTCCGTGCTGCGGCCGGGAACGATCCGAACCCCGGAAGGGCAAGTACATCATGATCACGAAACGAGCAACCGGTGTGCTGGTGGCCGGAGTTCTGACCGCGGCCCTCACCGGCTGCTCCTCCGACTCCGGGTCAGGCGGCGAGAAGGGCGACGGCTCCTACACCGTCGGCGTCGCCAACTTCACTCTCGGCGGCCCCTACTTCAACGGCATGGACAAGGCCATCAAGGCCCAGGCCAAGAAGAAGGACGTCGAGATCCTCAGTACGGACGCGGGCGGTGACGCCGCCAAACTCGCCTCCAACGTGGAGGACCTGCTCAGCAAGGACGTCGACGCCGTCATCATCTCCGGCGGACCGCTGGAGTCGGCGCCCGCCGTCCTCAACTCCCTCAGGGCGGCGGGCAAGCCCGCCGTCCTCGTCGACCGGAAGTTCCAGACCGGCGAGTACGCGAGCTGGGTCGGCCCCGACAACGAGGCGATCGGCAAGCAGAACGGTGAATTCCTCGTCGAGCGCCTGCCGGACGGCGGAAAGGTCGCCCTGATCAAGGGCGGACCCGCCGACAACACCATCGGCAAGGCGCGTACGGACGGGGTGAAGGGCGCCCTCGAAGGCGCGTCGGGAATCGAACTGGTCGAGGCACCCGACTACGGCAACTGGAGCTCCGACGGCGGACTGACCGTCATGGAGAGCCTGCTCGCCGCCCACGACGACATCGACGCCGTCTTCTGCGAGAACGACGCCATGTGCCTGGGCGCGCAGCGCGCCGTCAAGGACGCCGACCTCGCCGACAAGATCGTGCTGGCCGGCGTCGACGGCCAGGCCGAGGCGCTGAAGGCCATCCTCGACGGGACCAACTACCTTGTCACCGGCCTCAACGACGCCGATGTGATCGGCAGTCTCGGTCTGGACAGGACCGTGGAGATCCTCGACGGCAAGAAGCCCGAGAAGGACACGGTCGTGGACTCGCCGCGCGTCACCAAGGAGAACGCGAAGAAGTACTACGACCCGGAGGGCAACTTCTGATGAGCCGCACCCGCACGAATTCCCCGGCGAGAGGGGCCGGCCGCACCCGGTCACTGCCACGGAGCAAGCGCGCCTACGCCATGACGGCGCTGCTCTGCGGCGCCCTCGTCGTCCCGCTCTCGCTCGGGTCCGCGAACGCGGCCCCGGACGACGGGACGGGCAAGGCGACGGCCGCGGACCGGCCCGGCAAGCCGGGCAAACCCCCGAAGCCGCCCAAGGCACCCGCCTGGAAGCTGCTCCACCAGGAGAACTTCTCCAACAAGCTCGACCCGGCCCGCACACCCTGGACCCGTGAGACGTACAGCGAGCCGTTCGACACCATCATGGAAGACAACGGCCAGTGGTACGCCAACGACTACGGGCCCGCGTGGAACACCGCGTTCAACTCCTTCGACACCTACCGCAAGGAGTTCAAGGTCGGTGACGGCGGCTGGCTCACCGCCTCCCTCTCCGCGCGCGACTGGAACAAGGACGGCCGCATCGAGAAGGCGCCGTCCATCACCAACGGCAGGGCCGCCGGCAAGACCGTCGCCGAGCTCAAGGTGCCCGACCACACCGGCGGTGCCATCTTCCGCCCCACCGAGGCCCTGCCGGACCAGTACCGCATCGAGTACAAGCTCAAGACACTCGACTTCGGCGGGAAGCGCAACGGCACCATCGACTACGACAACCGCACCAACGGGTACAGCAAGGACGGCTGCAAGACGCAGCACCCGTGGGGCGAGGGCTCCAACAGCCCCGGCTGGGAGGGCGACGCGTCGGCGCCGTACTGCGAGTGGCAGGACGTCCGGGCCGGCAAGTACGGCTACAACGGCTTCCACTATCTGTCGATCGTGGACTTCGCCGACCCGGCGCCGCGTAACAACCACTTCTGGCACTACCGCCGCAAGGTCCTGATGGACTCCTTCGCCCAGCACCCCGACCGGGTCGGCACGGGCACCGGCGGCCGGGTCTGCAACTCCGCGGACGGCACGTACTACGACTACAAGGACAGCAGCTTCAACACGGTCAACATGTGGATCAGCGGACTGCCAAACTGGACCCCCGGCAAGGGCGGTCTCGCGGGCAACTCGCAGTGGTTCATGACCAGTTGCTCGGACGGCGTCGCCGAGCAGCAGCTCTCGTCGGCGGCCGAACTCCAGCCGGAGCTGATGCCGAACCAGGACTACACGTTCGCGATCGAGCGCGACGCCACCGGCTACACGCTGGAGGCCGGCGGCAACTTCGCGCGCGCCGGACAGCAGACACTGCGCTTCCACCGGCCGTTCGTCGTCGACGACGACCCGATCTGGCACTACAACGTCAAGCCGGGCGAGTACGACGGGCGTTTCAACAACACCCTCGTGCAGAACGACAACAACGGCAGCTCGACCTGGCCCGACCAGTGGCCCGCGGGTTCCGCCTACCCGGACTCCTTCGTCATCGGAGACCTCTACACCAACGTGTACGAGGGCAGCGCGAGCCTGACCGACATCAAGATGTTCGTGCCCAAGAAGAAGTGATGGCACAAGGAGAGTGACTCCACCACCTGCCGGTGGGGCCGCCCCTCTTCGGGCGCGGCCCCACCGGCCGGCGGTCTCTTCGCCGCGGCGGGTTCAGCGCTCCACGGAGATCCGTACGGGGCCGCCGTCCGGGTTCCTCACCGCCGCCGTCACATCCGCCCGCACCTGCGCCGTCCAGGTGGCGGACAGGCGCAGCGTCCTGCCCGGCACCGCGCCCCGTACCAGCCGCTGCCTGTGCAGCACGCGTCCGTCGCGCCGCACGACCAGCGACGACCAGGGGCCGAGCCTGCCCTCCGTACGGAGGACGAAGCCGCCCGCCTCGACGCGCGGATCGGCCGGGTCGAGCCGGTTGGGCGCGACCCACAACAGGGGCTCCTCGACCTGGACGGGGATCCACGCCAACGGGCGTGCCCCGCCCGCCAGATGGCGCAGCACCGGCTCGGCGGCAAGCAGTCCCTCCCGCGCGGCCGTGCTCGCGGGCTCGACCGCGTGCAGCAGATTACCGACGGCGAAGACCCCGGCCCGGTCCGTGCGGAACGAGCCGTCGACGGACGGGCCCCGGCTCGCCCGGTCGAGCGTGATGCCGCCCCGGCGCGCGAGTTCGTGGTCGGGGATCCAGTCGCCGGTGAACACCACCGTGTCGCACGCGACGCTCGTGCCCCGGCCGTCCCGGTGCCGCAGCGCCACCCCCGTGAGCCGCCCCCGGCCGAGCAGTTCGCTCACGCGGGCGTCGACGAGCAGCGGGACGCCGTGGCGGAGGCGGGCGTCGAGCGCCGTGGCGGGGGATGCCTGGTGGTACGGCAGCTCCGTGACCATGGCCACCACCTCGACACCCGCGTCCCGCAGCGTCCGTACGGCGGCGTAGCTGACCTGCTCGGCGCCCACCACGACGGCGCGGCGCCCGACAGGACGGTGGTGGAGATGGACCGCCTGCTGGAGCTCGCCGGTCGTGAACACCCCCGCCGGCCGGGTGCCCGGCACCAGCCGTGCGCTGCGCGGGCGTTCGCGCGCGCCGGTGGCCAGGACGACGGCCCGCGCGGTGATCCGCTCCAGCCCGGCGGGGCTCGTGACGTCGACGGCGAGCGGGTCCGCCGGCGGTCCTTCGCTCCATCCGGTGACCGTGACGCCCGTACGCAGGACCGCCCCCGCCCGGACAGCGGCGTCCGCCCAGTGGCGCGCGTACGCGGGGCCCGTCATCCGCCGGCGCAGATCACGCAGTCCGAATCCGGAGTGGAAGCAGTGCCGGGGGACACCGCCCGGCTGGTCCTCACGGTCGACGGTCTCGACGCTGATGCCACTGGCGGCCAGCCGCGACGACAGCGCCAGACCGGCGGGGCCCGCGCCGACCACCAGGACGTCGACAGCCCGCTCCCGCCTGCCGGGTACGGGGGGTGGCACGGATCCCGAAGCGGCACCCGGTGCGCGCTCCGCCGAGGATCCGGACGCGGATTCAGAAGCGGATTCCGGTGTGGACGAGGACAGTTCGCTGCTCACCGTGCGGCCTCCCTGAGGGACGACGACGACCACGCGTCGGCGCCCGACGCGTCGAACAGGGCACGCACCGCGGCCCCGCAGTAGAACCCCTGGCACCGCCCGCCCAGCGCCCGGGTGCGCCGCCGCAACCCCTCGGGCGATGACGGCGGGATGTCGGCGGCGAGCGCGTCACGGATCTCGCCCCGCGAGACCCGCTCGCAGTGGCACACGAGCGCCCCGTACGCGGGATCGGCGGCGATCAGATCGGCGCGCTGATACGGACGGGGGGACGCCTCACCGAGATTCGGCATCGTCACCGGCACGAGGTCCCTCGCCGTCCCCACCCTGGCACCGGCCTCCGTCAGCAGCTCCACCACGTGGGCGGCGATCGCCATCGAAGCGGTCAGCCCCGTCGACCGGATCCCGCCCACCGCGACGTACCGCTGCTCCGGGTGCGAACGGATCGCGTAGTCGTCCTGCCCGGTGGCCGCGCGCAGCCCCGCGTACACGGCGGTGACCTCCTCGTCGAGAAGCTCCGGCATGATCCGCCGGCCCTTCTCCCGGAGGAACGCCAGACCCTCGGCCGTCGAACCGGTCGCCTCTTTGTCGTCCAGGTCCTCGGCGGTCGGACCGAGCATCACATTGCCGTACACGGTCGGCGACACCAGGACTCCTTTGCCGAGCGCCGTCGGCACCGGCAGCAGGATGTGACTCACCAACTGGCGGGCGAGCTTGTCGAAGACGATGAGCTGACCGCGCCGGGGCGTCACCGAGAAGTCGGTGTGGCCGAGCAGCCTGTCGAACTCGTCGGCGTACAGCCCCGCCGCGTTGACCAGCCACTTGGTGCGCAACGGCCCCCGCCCGGTGGTGAGGAGACGCGGTGAGCGGGCGGCGGACTCGCCCACATCGGTCACCCGGCAGTTGAGATGCAGGTCGACCCCGCTCCGTACCGCCTGGGTCGCGTACGCGAGCGTCGTCGTCCACGGGCAGATGATGCTCTCGCCGGGAACTTCGAGCGCGCCCGACGCGCCGCCGCCCAGATGAGGCTCGCGGCTGCGGAGTTCGTCGGCGGCGACCGTGCGGGTACGCCGGTATCCGTTGCGCGCTGCCTTGCGGGCGAGCGCCGGCAGGGCCGCGAGCTGTTCCTCGTCCCAGGCCACGAGCAGCGCGCCGATCGGCTCGACGGGGATTCCGCACTCCTCGGCGTACGAGGCGAGCCGGTCCCTGCCCTCACGCACGAGCCGGGCTTCGAGCGACCCCGGCACCGCGTCGAAACCGGTGTGCAGGATGGCCGTGTTGGCCTTCGACGTACCGTCGCCGACATCCCCGGACGCCTCGACCAGGGCCGTACGCGGCCGGTACCGGGCCAGCTCGCGGGCGATAGCCGCGCCGACGACCCCCGCGCCCACGACCACCACGTCGTACACCTCGTCCGGCAGCGGCCCGGACACGGTGACGGTCATGACGTGACCGTACCGGCGCCGGTGTTCGCCAGTGAGGCGGCCGTCTGTCCGGCGGATGGCGTACGGGCGACGATCGCCGCCACCTCCGTACGGAAGACGCCCAGCCGCTCGGCGGCCTCGGCGGCGCCGATGCTCGGCTCGAAGACCTCCTTGGGCCGCCACCGGGGCGCGGCCCGCTCCACGCTCATGCCGGGGTCGAGCCCGATGCGGGCGACGGCACCCACCCCCAGCGCGGTCGCGTCGGGCAACGGGGAGACCTCGACGGGCAGTTGAAGCAGATCCGCCTGTGTCTGCATCAGCAGCTTCGACCCGGTCAGCCCGCCGTCGACCCGCAGCGAAGTGAGCGGGGTGCCCGTGTCCTCGGCCACCGCGTCCGCCAGGCCCACGACCTGCGCCGCGATGCCCTCGCACAGCGCACGTACCAGATGCCCGGGGCCGGTCTCCAGACTGAGCCCGGTCATCGAGCCCTTCGCGTCGCCGCGCCACCACGGCGCGGCGAGTCCGGCGAGTGACGGTACGAAGGTCACGCCCCCGCTGTCCGCGACGGACGAGCCCACCCGGTCGAGGTCTTCGGCGCCGGAGATCACGCCGAGATCGCTCAGCCACCGCACGGCAGATGCCGCCGTGTAGACCTGACCGTCGAGGCAGTAGCTCGTCCGGCCGCCGAGCCGCCAGGCCACACAGCCGACCAGACCGGTGCGGCTGCGCAGCGGGCGGGCGCCGGTCTGCGCGAGGAGGAACGCCCCTGTGCCGTAGGTGCACTTGGCCGTTCCCGGCTCGGTCACCGACTGGGCCAGCAGCGCGGCCTGCTGGTCGACCAGCAGGCCCGTCAGCGCAATCGGGTCCCCGAAGGCCGTCGTGACACCGAACTGACCGGCCGCGTCCACGACATGGGGCAGCCGCTCGTCGCTCATCCCGAAGACGCCGAGTGCGGCGGGGGACCACTCGGCGGTGTCGAGGTCGAGCAGCTGGGTACGTCCCGCGGTCGCCGCGTCGGTGACGAACTCCCCGGTCAGCCGGTGGACGAGCCAGGAGTCGGAGGTCGTGACGACACCGTCGCGGGTCAGGTTCCGGCGGATCCACGCCATCTTCGGCGCCGCGAAGTACGGCTCCAGCGGCAGCCCCGTCAGCCCTCTCAACAGGTCTGCGTGCGGGGCGAGTTCGGTACAGACGGAGGCGGCGCGCCGGTCCTGCCACACGATCGCGTCGGTGAGGGGCACGCCGGTGTCCGGGTCCCAGGCGAGTACGGTCTCCCCCTGGTTGGCCAGTCCGACGGCCGCGACGGGTTCGCCGGCCTCGGCGAGCGCCCGGCGCCCCGCTTCGACGACCGAGGAGAGCAGCAGCGCGGGATCGGCCTCGACCACTCCGCCGGAGGCGTAGCGCGGAGGCGCCGGCGCCGTACCGCTGCCGATCACCCCGCGCTCCGGGCAGATCACCAGGGCCTTGGTGGAGGAGGTGCCCTGGTCGACGGCGAGAACCGGCCGTGAGGCCGGGTCCACGGCAGTGCTGCCGGGGGAGTGCTGAGCAGGCGGCATGTCACGTTCTTCGGTCGGAGTACGGTGATCGTCCGATCACTGAGCGAAAGGGTGCTGCAGCCCGTCTTGCACGTCAAGGTCACGACATGCACTCAGGGTTGCTTAAGATCAGCAAAGTGTTCCTGGGGCCCTTGCGTTGGCCCCTACACTGATCGCCGAATAACAGCGGAGTAATTATCACTGAGTAGGGTGATTCTCAAGTGCCTTGATAGGTACGGGGATTCGAACTACTCCGGAAAGAGGCGGAGTTGCGGGAGTATCGGGCGGAGGGTACGTGAGCGATCGCTTTCGTCCGCTCTACCACCCGGCGGGCCACGACAGTGAACTCCGGGAGGCCGTACAGGAATTGCGAACCGGCCGCTGGCTGTCGATGCGTGAGCTGCTCGCCGGCACGCGTGGCTGGGCCTTGTGGACCCAGCGTACGCAGGTGCTCGCCACCGTCGCCGCGGGCTCGGACACCGTGCACACCTGGCTGGCCGAGGAGCCCGACAACACGGACGCCGTCATCATGCGGACGCGCGTGGCCGTGGAGCGCGCCCTGCGTGCGCACCGCGAGGGCCACGCGCGCACGACCGATCTGTGGCGCCAGGCGTGGGAGGCGTGCGACAGCGCCGCGCGGCTCGTACCCGCCGACCCCGTCCCATGGGTCTGTCTGCTCGCGCTCGCCCAACTCGACGGCAAGCAGCGGATGGAGGAGAACCGGCTGGCACCGCCGGGGCCGATGCTCTTCCCCGGCCCGTGGGCCCTGCTCGCCGAGGCGGACAAGCGCGACCCGTGCAACCGTGAGGCGTACCACCGGATGCTTCAGTTCGTGTACGCCCGCAGGGCCGACGGCTCGCTGTCCGAGGCGGTCAACTTCGTCCAGTGGGCGGCCTCGTCCGCACCCGAGGGCTCGGCACTCCAGGCCCTCCCGCTCTTCGTACGGGTCGAGCGGTACCGCAGGGAGCGCGGCAACGAGAAGGCGCTGGACCTGCACTGGGTCACCGAGGACGCCACCCGGGACGCGCTGCGGGCCCTGCACATCTGGTTCGACAGGTCGGTGCCCACCGAGAACTCGCTGCTGGACCTCAACCATCTGGCGCACGCCCTGTGGGGTTCGCTCCAACTGTCCGAGGCGGCCCGGGTGTTCAAGGCCCTGGGGCCGTACTACACCCCCGTGCCCTGGGCCTACCGGGCCCGGGGGCCCGACGACACCGCACAGGCCGAGGAGGTGTTCACCCGCGCCCGCGCCCGCTGCTTCGCCGCCGACCGTGAACGGAAATCGGATTCCTAGTTTCGCTCTTCGCATCGGTCCCCGCTCAGGCCCCGCCAGACCCCCACCGCACATCGCCCACTCACCTTGATTCTCCGTACCGGGAGGTACTGCCATGTCCGTCTCCCCACCGGCCTGGTCGAAGTCGGATCCGGTTCCGCGGCAAGACGAGGAAGAACGGCTGAGGGAACTCGGCTATCAGCCCGTACTCGCCCGCAGGATGGGCGGTTTCGGGAACTTCGCCATCAGCTTCTCGGTGATCTCGATCCTGTCGGGATGCATGACCCTGTACGGCTTCGGGCTCATCACGGGCGGCCCCGCCGTGATGCTGTGGGGCTGGATCGGTGTCGGTCTCTTCGTGCTCTGCATAGGCATGGCGCTGGCGGAGGTGACCAGCGCCTATCCCACATCGGGCGCGCTCTACTACATGGCCGACCGGCTCGGCGGACGTAAGTGGGGCTGGTACACAGGCTGGTTGAACCTGCTCGGACTCCTCGGCGCGATCGCCGGAATCGACTACGGCGCGGCCCTGTTCACCGGCGCCTTCCTCAACCTCCAGTGGGGATTCGAGGCGACGCCCGGCTGGACCATGATCATATTCATGTGCATCCTGCTGCTGCACGCGACACTGAATCTCTTCGGTGTCCGGCTGGTCAGCGTTCTCAACTCGATCAGCGTCTGGTGGCACCTCGGCGGTGTGGCGCTGATCGTCGGTATCCTCGCGATCGTCCCCAAGAACCACCAGTCGCCCGAATTCGTGTTCACGGAATTCGTCAACGAGACCGGCTGGCAGAACCCGATCTATGTCGCCGCGATCGGTCTGTTGCTCGCCCAGTACACCTTTTGCGGCTACGACGCGTCGGCCCATCTCTCCGAGGAGACGTCCAACGCCTCCGTCTCCGCCGCGCGCGGCATCGTGCGTGCCATCTGGGTCTCCTGGATCGCCGGCTTCGCCCTCCTCGCCGGTCTGACCTTCGCCATCCAGGACTACGCGGACACGAGCGGCGCCGCCGTGCCACCCGCGCAGATCTTCATCGACGTCCTCGGCACCAACGGCGCCAGTGCGCTCCTGCTGGTCGTGATCATGGCGCAGCTCTTCTGCGGCAACGCGGAAGTCGCCGCCGCCAGCCGTATGGTGTTCGCCTTCAGCCGTGACAACGCCCTGCCCGGATCGGCGCTCTGGCGGCGCGTCAGCAGCCGCACGCAGACCCCGGTGCCCGCGGTGTGGCTGTCGGTCGGCTTCGCCTGTGTGCTCGCCCTGCCCTCGCTGTACTCGCCGACCGCGTACGGCGCCGTGACCGCGATCAATGTCATCGGCATCACACCCGCCTACGCGATCCCGATCTATCTCAAGCTGCGCGCCGGCGACCGCTTCCAGCCGGGCCCCTGGACTCTCGGCCGCTGGAGCAAGCCGATCGGCTGGATCGCCGTCGCCTGGGTCGTGATCGTGACCGTGATCTTCTGTCTGCCCCAGAAGAACCCGGTGACCACCGACACCATGAACTACGCGGTGGTCGCGCTCGCGGTCGTGCTGGCGCTGGCCACTGCCTGGTGGTACGCGGCGCGGGGCTCGTACAGCACCCCGCAGTCGTACGGCAGCGCGCGCGAGCAGTCGGAGATCTCCGAGGGCATCGTCTAGGGCGGCCAGCGACCTGCGACTTGCGACCCGCGACACGTGAAGGATCACGTCCTCGGTACGGAGACGGCGCCGACTTCGCCTCCGTACCGAGGACGTTCGTGCCGGGGGACGTTCCGTCAGTTCTCCTGAAGGAACTTCCTGGCCAGTTCGCCGCCCAGCTCCACCGCCGACGACCGGCTCTCGATCGGCGTGACCTTGGAGTCCTTGAACAGGATGTACGTCACCCCCGACGCGACGCCGCCGCGCGAGGGATCGGGGTCGACCCCGAGCGAGTGCGCGGCGGCGTACGACGCCTCCCCGATGATCCCGGCAGGTCCGGTGTCGCCCACCACCGCGTACTCCACCCGGTCCTTGTGCACGAGCGCGGCGACACCGCCGCCCCGGATGCCGGACGCGGTGTAGTCCCAGATGCCGCTGGGCGCTGGCACCACGACATACGGCAGCTTCTCCGCGTTCAGCGGCTTGCCGTCGGACTGGTGGAAGGCGGTGTCCCCGTGGAACCAGGGGTCGGTCTTCCTGTTGCAGCGGGCCGTGACCTGGCCGTCGCAGTCGATGTCCAGATCGGCCTGCCAGAAGACGGCGCCCTTCTTGCCGCACACGGGGACACTGGCGGGCTTGTCCTGGTCGGTCCGGTACCGGCCCTTCGAGACGGGCGCGCAGTCCTGGAGCTTCGCCCGCAGAGCGTCGGCCGTGACCGGACTCTCCGGCCGGATGGAGCTCTTGGCGGCCGGCGGGCCGGGCGCCCCGGCCCGTGGTGCGGCAGGCGGCGGCAGATGCGAGGTGTCGAGCGCGGCGGCGGGGTGAGCGGTGGCGGGCAGGGCCGATGCCATGAGCAGTACCGCGCCGACGGCGGCGTACACGTGCGATCTGTGGTGCATGGGGGCGTATCCCTTTCCGGACGGATTTCTCTCGGCTGCCGGACGCCCGGTGCTCCGGACGCCCGGCTACTCGGACCGCCGGATCTTCGCGCGGCCGGGCCACTTCTCCCAAGCACCTGGGGCGTGTCCCGTGGATCGGGCGCGTCGTCCGGGACCGTGTCCCGCGGATCAGGCCTCGTCGTCCGCGCGGTCCGCTATGTGCACGGCCAGCCGGCCGAGGAAGATCCGCTGTCCCGACACCAGCAACTCCACGGCCTCGTCCAGCGGGAACCAGGCGAGCCGGTCCAGCTCCGGGAACTCCCGCTCCTCGCCCGAGCCCCGTGGCCACTCCATGGTGAACGTGCCGGACACGGCGACGGCGGGGTCGAAGTCCGCCTCGATCGCCCATACGGTGACCGTCTTGCCGCCCGACTGGCGGGTCTCGCCCAGCGGTACCCGGGGCCCGTCGGGCGCCGGATGCCCCACCTCTTCCTCGAACTCCCGGGCCGCCGCGTGCTCCGGTGTCTCGTCGGGGCCGTACTCGCCCTTGGGGATCGACCACGCGGCCCGCGTGCGGCCCGCCCAGAACGGGCCGCCCATGTGCCCGATGAGCACTTCGGTGCCGCCGGACTCCGTGATCCGGTAGAGCAGGAGTCCGGCGCTTCGCTTCCCTGACATCACGTCAGTCTGGGCGGGGTCGGGCCTGGGCGCCATCGGAGGGCGGCATATCGGGGAGCGGACGGCGGGCCGGGCGCGCCGCCCCAAAGGTAAAGAGAAGGTAATGGGAACGTAATGGGGGTCTCCGTGCGTTGCAGGGGGTAGACGTAGCCCGAGGCCCCGCGACGGGGCCGTCGGTGTCATCGAAAGCGCAGGAGACGGCATGCCCGGAATCATCGACCGCATCAAGGCCCTCACCCGTAGCCCGCAGGGGCGGCGCGTGATAGGTCAGGCGCGCGCGGCCTCGTCGGACCCGAGGAAGCGCGAGCAGGCCCGCCGCCTGTTCGGCAAGCTGCGTGGCGGCAGGCACTGACCCGGCACGGACCGCCGTGGTCCCGGCACATGACAGTGCCCGGCCTCTCAGGAGGCCGGGCACTGCCCGGGGACGCCGTCGGTCCGGCGCCTCAGGACGGCCGTCGGGTCAGGGGAACTGGACCACGACCGAGGGGACGGTCGACGTCCCCGACGTGGGTTCGCCGATGTCGTTGATCACCCGCTCGTACTGGCCCTGCCCGCCGAGCGAGACCACCAGCAGATGGTGGAACTTCACGCCCGGTTTGACCGGAGCCGCGAATCCGTTGTGCTGCTGGATCGTCGGATCGACGTTGTAGTAGCAGTAGCTGCCCATGCCCCAGCCCTCGTGCTGTTCGACCGAGTCGTCGACCCTGTAGGCGGCGTAGCCCTTGGTGTCGCCGTTCTGGATCGCCGCCTGGTTGGGCGCGTCGTACGCCTTCTCGTTCTGGAAGAAGATCGTCCGGCCGCGCTCGCCGTACCACTCGACGTCGTACTTGTTGAAGTGTTCGACGAACAGCCCGGTGGCCAGGACGTCGTCGCCGTTCACCCGTACGCCGAAGTCGGCCCTGTTGGTCTCCCAGCCGACCCCGTCACCATGGTCCGCCCGCCACACCCAGGTGTGGTCGATGATGGTGTCGTCGCTGTTGATCACCATGCTGGTGGTCGCCTTGCCGGGACCGGCTCCTCCGATGCGGATGAAGACGTCCTGGACCGTGGTCGGATTGGCGGCGTGGTCGGCCGACGATCCCTCGGGCCCGACCTCAAGCAGAGTCTCGGAGTTGACCGGTCCGGCGTCGATCAGGAAGCCGGCCAGCTTCACCCCGTCCACATCGGCGACCTTCATCGCCGTCACCCCGTTGTCGGGGATGATCGTGGCGAGTCCGAGCCCCAGGACGACCGTGTCCGCGCGGTTGACGTCGATCGTCTCGTCCACGTGGTAGACGCCGGGCGTGAACAGCAGATTGAGGCCCTGGTCGAGCGCCGCGTTGATGGTCTGCGCCGTCGCGCCCGGCTTGACCACGTAGAACTGGTCCAGACCGATCGATGAGCCCGCGGGCGCGCCGCTGTCCCAGGTCACCCCGCGCGCGTTGGTGCGCTTCTCGGGCACGAACACCTTGTAGTCGGCGCCGTCCAGATAGAGGAACGGCTTCTCGCGGGAGGTGGGGGTGGTCTCCAGCGTGGTGTACGGCGGGTCGGGGAAGCTCTGCGCGGGCGCGCCCTCCACGCCGGAGAACGTCATGTTCCACACGGCGTTCTGCCAGCCGCCGACCGAGCTGTCACGCGTGTACCACTGCTGCTGGGAGTACGGGCCCACGCTGCCGTCGATCTTGCTGTCGGCGATATAGCCGCCGCTGGCCCAGCCGTAGCCGTCGGGAGCCAGGTTGAGCCCGCCCTTGACGTGCATACGGCGGAACGGTGCGGCCTGCGAGACAGCCCAGCGGTTCGTCCCGTTCACCGGATTGAGCGACAGATTCTCGGCCGAACGCCAGAAGTTTTGCGTGGCGTTGCCGTCGAACCAGCCGGCGTCCACAGTCACGTCGCCATTGATGTTCACATCGTCCGGCGAGAGCCCGAGACCCGACACCGAGGTGTAGAAGCCGAGTTGGGCGTTGAGTCCGTTGTACGTCCCCGGCTTGAACAGGAACTGGTAGCGGCCGGCGCCGAACTGGGCCGACTCCTGCTGCTTGAAGACCTCGTCGAGCTTGCCCTGGATGTCGGGCGTCGAGGGGTCGAACACGATCACGTTGGGGCCGAGATCGCCGCCGCCCTCGATCGGGTCGGCATGCGCGGGACCGCTCGGGACGAAGGCCAGCAGGGTCGCGGCCAGGGTGGCGGCGAGCGTCGCCGCGAGGCCCCGGCGGGAGGGCGGTGAGGCGCCGTGGAGCGCCGGAGAGCCGATGGGGGGAGCGTGCACGGGCATCTCTCCTGAGTCGTGAACGGTGGGGGGAACAGCCGGAGAGCTCTCCGTGAATCATGAGAGAGCGCTCTCTGAATGCACGGTTGATGCTGCTCCGCTGTTTCGTACACGTCAAGAGTTGTGAACAGATGGGCCGTCACGGGTTCCGTTGCGAACAACAAGTGACCGCCGGCGCCGAGTTGTCGCGCCGGCGGTCGTCCCGACCGGAGGAGCGCCGTCTCAGATCAGCTGCCAGAGATGGTCGTCCGTACCGTTGTCCTCGAACTGCACCACCTGCGCGCTGTTGGCCGTCGACATCCCGTCGACACCCAGAACCTTCCCGCTGTGCCGGTTGAGGATCAATGACCAGCCCTCGCCCCGGTCGACCAGCTGCCAGAGATGGTCACCGCTCCCGTCGTCCGCGAACTGGACGACACGCGCGCTGTTCGCCGTCGATCCGCCCTCGGCCCCGATGATCTTCCCGCTGTTGCCGTTGCGGATCAGGAACCAGCCGCCGCCCGCCGGCGCCAACTGCCAGGCGTGGTCCGCCGTCCCCGTGTTGTCGAACTGCACGACGCGCCCGCCCGCGTCCAGGGACATCCCGTCCACGGCGAGCACCTTGCCGCTGTGCTTGTTCCGCACGCGCCGGAACGGCGGCTCCGGCGTCCAGGCCCGCCCGGCGGGTGACGCGGTCGGGAACGCGGTGATCCGCAGCCGGGCCGCGCCCATCGGGACGAGCGTCACCTGCTCGGGCGGCGCGGTGCTGCGGGCCGGGCTGTCCTGGAGGGGAGCGACGACACGCTGGTCGTCGGCCACCCACTCCTCGATGCGGCGCGCCGACGTGGTGATCCGTACGGGCGTGCCTTCATGGGTGAAGGGATTCGCGGCGAGCGGTCCGCTGTCGGCAGTGAACCGCAGCCCGCGGAGCGGGTCGGGCGCGAGGCCGACGTTCCACGGGGTGGTGGGGTGCACGGAGAGTTCGGGGAAGTCCTCGGTGCCGGCGAACCGTTCGTACCGCTCGCCGATCTTGAGGGAGTACGTGAGCGGCCCGTGGTCCACGCTGACGGAACCGTGGTTGTCGTCCCAGGTCCGTACGGTCGTGCGCTGCGGCAGCCGCAGGGTCACCCGCTCACCGCCGCGCCACTCACGCTCGACCCTGACGAACCGCGGCCCGTCGCCCGGCAGGGCCACGCGCCGTCCGGCGACGGTCAGTTGGGGGTCCTGGCACCAGCCGGGAATCCGCAGGTAGAGCGGGAAGGTGACGCGCCGGGGCGTGCCGACGGTGAGGGTGACGGTCTCCTTGAACGGATAGTCGGTGGACTCGGTGACGGTGACCTCCGTCCCGTCGGCGACCTTCGCGCGCACCTGGCTCGGCGCGTACATCGCCGCCGCGAGCCCTCGGTCGGGGGTGGCCAGCCACAGCTCCTCCGTGAAGTAGGGCCAGCCCATGCCGTAGTTGTGCGGACAGCAGCGATAGGTGTCGATGCCCGGCTTGTACGCCTGCATGGCGAAGCCGTTCTGGTACTGGCCCTGGTTCTTCGCGGTGTTGTCGAGTTCGACGCTGTTGGCGCTGGTGACGTAGTGGATGCCCCTGCCCAGCG
Source organism: Streptomyces sp. NPDC058665 (assembly GCF_042714995.1). NCBI lineage: Bacteria > Bacillati > Actinomycetota > Actinomycetes > Kitasatosporales > Streptomycetaceae > Streptomyces > Streptomyces sp. NPDC058665. The sequence continues at coordinate 46,267 of NZ_JBHXRX010000047.1, read as the reverse complement.
GATCGGTCGCCGCGGGCAGCAGGTTGAAGGCCAGCTCCTCGCACCGGTCGGCCCAGACGGGGTCGCCGGTGATCCGGGTGAGCAGCTCGTGGCTGGCCATGAACTCGACGGTGCCGCAGGTCTCGAAGCCCTGGCGGGGATCGCCGAAGCCGGGGCGGGAGTTCTCGTCACCGGCGAAACCGCCGCCGGGGAACTGGCCGTAGGTACCCATGACGGAGGCGTAACTCCGGTACGTGGCACGGGTCAGCTCCGCCGAGCCGGAGCGCAGCGCGTACTGGGCGGGCTCGCGGAAGCCCTGCGCGATGTTGACGTTGTGCAGGTCCGGGAAGTTGTCGACCCAGTTGGCGCCGTGGGTGTGCATCTTGTCGGCGAGTTCGAGGAGGAAGGACTCGCCGGTGCGGTTGTAGAGCCAGAAGACGATGTCGAGACCGTCGCCCCAGCGCTTGGACACCCAGCTGGAGTTGAAGGCGCCGGGCCCCTGCGCGTTCATGTAGCGCAGGAAGGGGACGGCGAAGGGCACGATGCGCTCGTCCCCGGTGAACTCCTCGTGCGAGCGCAGCGCCTGAAGGAGCGGCAGATACGGCCAGAAGTCCGGTCCGCCGTTCAGGGCCGTACGCAGCCGGGTGGGCCCGAAGAAGCCGTCGGGCTGCCGGGTGGCGATGATCGCGTCGATCCAGCGGCGTGCGGTGGCGAGGGCCGCCGCGTCACCGGTGAGGGCGGCCAGGTCCACGTAACCGCGCAGCCAGTAGGTGACTTCCTCCCAGCCGTTCTTCTCGGGGTGCACCCAGCCGGAGTCGTCGAACCGCAGGAAGTGCGAGACCTCGGCGTACCGGCCGAACAGCCCGTCGAGCAGCAGGCGCAGCTGGCCGGTGAGCCAGCCGCGCGGGGTGACGCTGCCCAGCGGCAGCTTCTGGAAGGCGGTGGGGGCGAGCGGCGCGACGTTCGGGGTGTACCAGCCGCCGCGCGCCGCCGGCACGGCCGCGGCGGTCGGGGCCAGCGGACCCAGCAGGCCCGCACCACCGATCGCGAGGGCGCCGGTGCCGAGGAAATGTCGTCGGTCGAGCGTCATCGGGTCTCCCGTCCACGAGCATCGACGAAGTCTGTACAACGTTGGAAAGAACGGCAGTTGGCATCACAGCACGGCGCCCTCACCGTGTCCAGGTGCATGACACGACGAGGGCGAAGCCGCTGTCGGGGAGGGCCGGGCGGACCCGGATCCCGGACCCCGCCCCCGGGCCCCCGCGTCCTCCGCTCAGCTCCGCGGGCTGATTCCCGCCACGGTCAGCTTCAGCAGACGGTGCGCCTCGGCGATGGGGTCCGCGTGCCGCTCCGTGGCCAGGGCGATGCCGGTGACCAGGGTGACGAGGTCGGCGACGGTCACGTCCGGCGCCACCGCACCGGCCCGCGCGGCGTTCCGCAGCAGCGGTTCGGCCGCCCCTTCGAGCTTCACCGAGCAGGCGTTCACATGCTCCGGGTCGTCCGGGTCCGTTCCGTCCTGGACCAGCAGGCCGGCCATGCCCCGCGCGGAGGCGGCGTACGTGGTGAGCGCGCCCAGCCAGTCCAGCAGTGCGGCCCGCGCGTCGTTCTCCCCGGCCAGCGACTCGGCGCGGGCGCCCAGGGCCTCGATCCGCTCGTTGAACACCGCCCGCAGCATCGCGCGCCGGCCGGGGAAGTGCCTGCGCACGGTGGCCGATCCGACTCCCGCGGTGCGGGCGATCTGTTCCAGGGAGGCGTCGGCGCCGTGCTCGGCGACCTCCTGCTCGGCCACGGCGAGGATCCGCGCGTAGTTGCGCCGGGCGTCCGCGCGCTGGACGGTCATGCGGCATCTCCGAGCCTGCTGGGTGAGCTTGCTAAGTGGCGGGGTCCTCCGTATCGTACCCGAATATAAGTGGCGGGCCCCGCCACTTATCCGTACCACCACTCCGAGGACCACCATGACCACTGAATCCGCACCCGTCCTGGTCACCGGCGCCACCGGCCGGCAGGGCGGCGCCACCGCCCGTGCCCTGCTCGCGACGGGCGTTCCCGTCCGGGCGCTGGTCCGTGACCCCGCGACCGACCGGGCGAAGGGCGTCGAGGCGCTCGGCGCCGAACTCGTCACCGGCGACCTCTACGACCCCGACTCCCTGTTCCGGGCCGCTGAAGGGGCCCGTGCCGTCTTCTCGGTCCAGATGCCCGACATGGACGGACGCGCCTTCGAGGGCGAGGTCGTGCAGGCGGCCAATCTGATCGAGGCGGCGAGGGCCGCCGGAGTCCCGCAGTTCGTGCAGACCACCGTCTCCGGCGCCGGGCAGCACACCGCCTGGGTCAAGGGGGCCTGGGCCTGGATGGAGCCCTACTACACCGCGAAGGCCGGGATCCAGGACCGCGTGCGGGAGGCCGGTTTCACGCACTGGACGCTCGTCAAGCCGGCCTACTCCATGGAGAATCTGCTCCCTTCCCAGGAGATCGTGTTCCCGCGCGGGGTCGAGGGCGGCCTGGTGACCCTTCTGAAGCCCGGGACCGTGCTGTCTCTCATCGCGGTCGACGACATCGGCAGGGTGGCCGCCGCCGCCATGGCCGAGCCCGAGAGGTTCCACCGTGTCGAGCTGGAGCTGGCCGGTGAGTGCCTGACGATGACCGAGATCGCCCGGACCCTCTCCCGCCACCTGGGCACCGAGCTGGCGGCGCCCGACATGACCAAGGAGGAGGCGGTCGCCGGGGGAATGCCCGACATGGGTTTCGGGCAGTCGCACATCAACGAGCACCCGCAGCCCGCCCGCCCGGAATTCGCGCGGGACCTCGGGCTCTCCCTCACCACCTTCGAGGTGTGGGCACAGGAGCGTCTGGCGCCGGAGGCACGGGGCTGAAGCCTGCCGAGGAGCCCGCCAAGACCGTTATGCGATGAGATGCGATGAAAGCTACGCTTCTTGAATCATCTCTACTTCCGGAGCGGGCACATGGCAGGACGGAACCGCCCGGCCATCGGTGCGGACGAGCGGCTTGCCCTGAACCGTATGGGCAGCTTCGACTGGGACCTGACGCACAGGACCCTGGAACTCGATGCGGCGGGGCAGGCCGTCTTCGACCTGCGCGCGGGGGAGTACGACGGAGACCCCGAGTCCATCCGCCCCCGGCTCCCCGTCGAGGACGGCCTGCGCCTCGACTCCACGGTGGACCGGGCGATCCGCCTGGGCCGCTCGTCCTACGGCGCGTACTTCCAGGTCAACCGCCGCAACGGACTCCGCCAGTGGACCCATGTACGGGCCCGGATTCTGCGCGACGACCGGGGGACCCCGCACCGCATCGTCGGTATCGTCCGCAACGCGAGCACCGAGCTGACGGAGTTCGCCGAGGTCAGCCCCGAGGAGGCCGACCGGCGGCAGCTGACCACGATCCTCCAGGGCATCACCGAGGCCCTGTCCCGCGCGGTCACCGTCGAGGATGTCATCGACGTGCTGAGCGAGAGCGGCGGCCTGGAACGCTTCGTCGCCGACGGGCTGGCGATCGGCATCGTCGACGGCGGCTCGGTGAGACTCGTCGCCCTGGCCGGAGACTCCCTGGACGTGCCGGGGGAGATGCCCGCCGCCCCGCTGGCCGGTTCCACGCCGCTCGCCGAGGCGGCCCTCACCCGGCGGGCCCGCTTCTTCACCTCGCTCCCCGGGCTCGGCGAGGCCCTCGGATTCCCCGAGGCCGCCGACGACCCGACCCGGCTCGGCCCGTACGCCGGCGGCCAGGGGTTCGACGCGGCGGCCTTCCTCCCGCTCGTCGCCCAGGCGCGCTCCGTCGGCGGCCTCGCGCTCTTCTACCGCGGTCGCACCCGCTTCACGGCCGAGGACCGCAACATCTGTCTCGGTCTGGCCGGCGTCGTCGCCCAGTCGCTCCAGCGCGCGATCCTCTTCGACCAGGAGCGGGAGTTCGCCACCGGACTCCAGGCGTCCATGCTGCCCCGCGACATCCCGGCCTTCACCGGCGCCGAGATCGCGGTGCGCTACCACGCCGCCTGGAGCGGCAGGGAGGTCGGCGGCGACTGGTACGACGTGATCGCCCTGCCGGGCGGACGGGTCGGCGTCGTCGTGGGCGACGTCCAGGGACACGACACACACGCCGCCGCGATCATGGGCCAGCTGCGGATAGCCCTGCGCGCCTTCGCCGGCGAGGGCCATCCACCGGCGACCGTCCTCGCGCGGGCCTCCCGGTTTCTCGTGGAGCTGGACACCGAGCGCTTCGCCACCTGTACGTACGCCGAGCTCGACCTCTCCACCGGAGAGGTACGTGCCGTACGCGCCGGACACCTCGGCCCGCTCGTCCGGCACACCGACGGCAGAACCGGCTGGCCCCATCTGAGCGGCGGACTGCCCCTGGGCCTCGCCACCGAGTTCGGGCAGGAGGACTTCCCCGAGACCCGGCTCGACCTGGTGCCCGGTGAGACGTTCGTCCTGTGCACCGACGGTCTCGTGGAGGAGCCGGGACTCGACATCACGGACGGCATGGGGGAACTCGCCCACGCCGTGCGCACCGGGCCCGGCGGGGCGGGCCCCCTCGCCGACCATCTCGCCGACCGGCTGTGGCAGCGCTGGGCGACCGGCGACGACGTCGCGCTCCTCGTCGTGCACCGGGCGCCCGACCCCGGCACCCACCAGGCGCCGCGGATCCACCAGTACATCCACCAGGCCGACCCGGAGGGCCTGATCGAGACCCGCGCCGTGCTGCGCCAGGCGCTCGTGGACTGGCACATGCCCGCCCTGGTCGACGACGTGCAACTGGCCGCCGGGGAGATGCTGGTGAACGTACTGCTGCACACCGAGGGAGGCGCCGTCCTCACGCTGGAGGTCGTGCCCGGTCCTGTCCGCCGCGTACGGCTCTGGGTGAAGGACCGCTCCAGCGCCTGGCCACGGCGGCGGTGGCCGGGCGAGGCGGCGACGTCGGGGCGCGGGCTGCTGATGATCGACGCCGTGGCCGCGCGCTGGGGGGTCGAGCCACGCGGGGACGGCAAGGCCGTGTGGTGCGAGTTCACCCCGTCGGGCCGAGCCGCCTGACGAGGAGGGCGCCGCCCTCATCCGATCGGGTCACGCGACCGGCACGGCGCCCGCACGGCCCCCGCCCGTCTTTACAGCGCCGCCGCCACCGCGTCCACGAAGCGCGCGTGCTCCTGGTGGCTGCACGGCGCCTCCGGATTCCAGGCCACGGTGCGCGCCCGCTCCTGGAGCGCACGCCAGTGGCTGTCACCCCTGAGCGCTCCGGGCGTGGCCGCGTTCGCCCGGATGTCGCCGAGCACGACATCCGGATCGAGCGCCAGCGCCTGCTCCCAGTCGGTCGTACGCCAGTTGACGCCCGCCCCCTCCCCGGGATCGAGCAGATCGACGCCGAGCGCCGTCAGTGCCCGCAGGTCGGGCCAGGTGCCGGGCCGCGCGAGATGTACGGAGCCGGGCCCGGCGGCCGACAGGGCGAGCACCCGGGCCGCCGCGGGGCGTGCGGTGAGCGTACGGAGCCGGGCCTCCGCCCACTCCAGATCCTGTGTGTCGGGCTCGTGCGGCGCGCCGAGGGAGCGGGCGAGTGCCGTGAACCGGTCTCTTATTCCCTCCAGCGGCCGGTCCTTGCCGACCTCGATGACGATCACACCGACCTGCTCCTCCAGATGCTTGGCCGCCTCCGGATCGATGCCGTAGATCTGGCCGCCGCCGTAGCTGACGGCCACCAGCAGATCCGGTTCGGCGGCGAGGACGGCGTCCGGATCGACCGAGGAGCCACCGCCGAAGTCGAGGGTGCGGTCGAGCGGCAGTGCGCCCGCCTTCGCGTGGTCGGGGGTGTCTCCGTCGTGGTGGGATCCGAAGATCCCCAGGGGCCGCAGGCCGTGGTCCCACAGGGTCGCGCCCGCCTGGATGTAGGCGACCACCCGTTCCGGGCGGTGGGGTGCGACGGTGAGATGGCCGCGGTCGTCCGTGAACTCCCAGCTGCTGTGGGACATGGCTCGCCTCATTCCGCTCTCGTGGTGCGGTATCTGACTGTGACCCTGCCCGGTGGACGGCGCCGGGACTCCCCCCGTACGCCGGTCAGGGCTCGATGAGGCCGGCCCTGATGGCGTATCTGGTCAGTTCCACGCGGTCCTTGAGCCCCAACTTCTGGAGCAGATTGGCCCGATGGCGCTCGACCGTCTTGGCGCTGATGACGAGCAGATCGGCGATCTCCTTCGACGAGTGCCCCTCGGCGACGAGTTTGAGGATCTCCTCCTCCCGCGCGGTCACGGCGTTCTCCGGGATGTTCTCTCCCCGGCGTACCCGGTCCAGATAGTTGCGGATGAGCGCGGTGACAGCGCCGGGATAGAGGAACGGCTCGTCGCGCATCGCCGCCCGGCACGCCTCCAACAGGTCGCGATCCGCCACCGACTTGAGGACGTAGCCGCTCGCGCCGGACTTCAGCGCCTCGAAGAAGTACTGCTCGTTGTCGTACATCGTGAGGATCAGGATGCGCGTCCCCGGCAGCAGCCTGGAGAGCTCGCGGGCGGCCTGGAGCCCGGTCAGCCTCGGCATCGCGATATCGAGAATGGCCAGATCGGGGCGGTGTTCGCGGGCCATCTCGATGGCCTCCGCGCCGTCGCCCGCCTCCGCGACGACGGTCAGGTCCGGCTCCGCGTCGAGGATCAGCCGCACCCCGCGCCGTACGAGGGCGTGGTCGTCGGCGAGCAGGATGCGGGTCCGCACCGGCCCGGAGGCCGGGGCGGGGCTGGTTCCGCGGTCCGGATGGGCGGTCATCGTCAGTCGCTCCTGTTCGTGCGGCGGGTGGCCGGTTGGATCTGGGTGGCGGGGACATGCAGCCGTACCTCCGTACCTCCGCCCGGCGCGTCGCCCACCGACACCTCCGCGCCGATCAGCAGCGAGCGCTCGCGCATGCCCCGGATGCCCGCGCCCTCCGGGGCCGTACCGATACCGCGTCCGTCGTCCATGACCGACAGTTCGACTCCCAGCGGGCCGTGGTGCAGCGCCACGCCCACCTGCCGGGCGCCGGCGTGCCGGATGATGTTGGTGAGACCTTCCTGGGCGACCCGGTAGAGCACCAGCTCGACCTCGTGATCCAGCAGCGGAAGATCGCCGTCGAAGCTGTGCCTGACGGTGAGTCCGCTATGAGTCGTGCTCTCGTTCGCCAGCGCCTTCAGCGCACTGATCAGCCCCAGCTCCTCCAGCACCCCGGGGCGCAGCCGGCGGGCGATCCTGCGGATCTCGTCCAGGCTGTCCCTGGTGGTCTCCTGCACCTGGTGCAGTTCGTCCCGCAGCGGCTCGGGCGCACGGTCGGCGACGCGCCTGATCTCAAGCAGTACGGCGGTCAGGGTCTGGCCGATCTCGTCGTGCAACTCCTGGGCGATCCTGTGGCGTTCGGCCTCCTGCGCGGAGAGCGCGAGCGCGCTGCTGGCCGCGCGTTCGGCCTCCAGCCGGTCCAGCATCCTGTTGAAGGTCCTGATCAGTTCGGCGATCTCCCCATGTCCCGAGACGGCCGGCCGGGGGCCGGGGCGCAGCAGATCGGTGGTGGTCATCGCACGGGTGAGCCGTTGCAGCGGGCCGAGTCCGATCCGCAGCAGCGCGGCGTTCGCGATCAGCATGGCTACCAGACCCGCGGCCATGATCATCGCCTCGGTGAGCAGGACCGGTGTGGAGACCGTGACGGGACCGAGCAGCAGCAGCGCGGTCGCCGCGAACAGCACGGCGGCGTTGAGCAGGAAGATGCGCCAGAACAGGGACACGGAGTACGGCCTCCTCGGGGTGGACCTCCCACTATCGCCCCTGCCCGCGACGAGTCACCGCCACCCGGTACGACATGCATGTCCCCGGCCCCCGCGTACATGTCCCACACCCCCGGATATGGGTGTCGGCACCGATGGTGACGGTGCCCGGCGCCGGGTGATCGTGGACAGACACATCCGGCGGGTACAGGAGCGGTCGGGAAGCCGGCCGCCCGGTGACGGCGCGGCGCACCGAGGGGAAGCGGAGATGGGCATCACGGCCTGGCTGGCCGTCGGGGTGTTCGCGGGTGTCTACGTCCTGATCGCCACGGAGTGGGTCCACCGCGTGAAGGCCGCCCTCGGCGGTGCGGTGATCATGCTGGCGCTCGGGGTGACCGACGCCGAGCACGCCTTCTTCTCCGAAGAGGCGGGCATCGACTGGAACGTCATCTTCCTGCTCCTCGGCATGATGCTGATCGTCTCGGTGCTCAAGCGGACCGGAGTCTTCGAGTTCATCGCGATCTGGGCGGCCAAACGGGCCCGCGGCAAGCCCTACCGGCTGATGGTGCTGCTGATCCTGGCCACCGCGGTGCTCTCCCCGTGGCTCGACAACGTGACGACCGTCCTGCTGATCGCACCCGTGACGATCCTCGTCTGCAACAAGCTTGGCCTGCCGGTCGTCCCGTATCTGATCGCCGAGGTGATGGCGTGCAACATCAGCGGCGCCGCCACCCTGATCGGTGACCCGCCCAACATCATCATCGGCTCCCGCGCGGGCCTCTCCTTCAACGACTTCCTGCTGCACATGACGCCGATCGTGGTGGTGCTGATGGTGGTCTTCGTCCTGATGAGCCGGGTGATGTTCCGCAAGGCGTTCCGCTACGACCCCGAGCGGGCCAAGTCCGTGATGGAGATGGACGAACGGGCCGCCATCAAGAACCCCGGGCTGCTCAAGCTGAGCGGGATCGTCCTGCTGGCCGTGATGGCCGGGTTCGTCCTGCACACCACGTTCCATATCGAACCCTCGGTCGTCGCGATCACCGGCGGGCTCGTCCTTCTCGCCCTCTCGCGGCTCGACACCGAGGAGGTGGCGCGCGACGTGGAGTGGGAGACGCTGGCGTTCTTCACCGGACTGTTCGTGATGGTCGGCGCGATGGTGCAGATCGGGGTCATCGGAGACCTGGGGGAGCTGGCGGCGGAGGCCACCGAGGGTGAACTCCTCGGCACCTCCATGGCGTTGGTCTTACGGACTGGTCGTCACTGCGGTCACCACCGTGATCGCCGCGGCGTACGTGTGGCTGCGCTACTTCGTCCTGGTGTGACCCCGGCAGCCAGGACGCGGCGCCGGCACGGTGCCGCCGATCATTCGCACCGATCCGGGGGTGGAGGTTCCATGCACGCCCACGACGAAGACCGGCAGCTCGACGGCCTCGCCGACCGGCTGCGCCACGACGATCCGCGCTTCGCCGCCGACTTCGCACAGGGCCGCCCCCGCCGCCCCCGCGAATACCGGCGCGGCACCGCGTGGCTGACGCTCGCCGTCGGTCTCGTACTGCTCGGGGCGGGGATCGCGCTGGGACACGGGCTCCTTCTCGCGGGCGGGCTCGTCGTTTCCGGTGCGGCGGGGCACCTCTTCGACCCGAACCGGGAGCAGATCCGGCGCGGCACTCCGCCGCCGTCCTGACGGGGGCGGGAGCGCCTCGTACACGCTCCGGACACCCCTACGTATGCGTCGATACACCCTCCAACGCCAACAATCGACCCATTTTGTTTTACGTTAAAATGGCTGACGAGTTGCCGTCGCTCGGTTGAGTGCTGGGCTGCTCATTGCCGATCGGTGGTCGAGGCGGAGGGGCAGCTCATGGGCGAGCGCACCCTACCCCCCTTAACGACCCGGCCGGCCGCCCGGAGCTGACGGGCCCCCGCCGCGCCGAATGGCGGAGAATTGCCTCACCAGGGGCCCCGCGCCCGCACACCTCCGACGCATTCCGCATGGAGCGCCTTCCCATGGAGCACACCGCTCACGTCAGCAAGACCGCCCTGCCCGGGGTCGGTACCCGCTACGACCTCAACACCGACTCGGGCCGCCACATCTCGGTCGTGGTGCACCAGGACGGGCGCCGCATCGTGGCCTTCCACGACCCCGACGACGACGACAACTGCAAGGACTCCACCCCGCTCGCCCCGTACGAGGCGACGGCGCTGTCCAAACTCCTGATGCCCGACCCGGTCGGTCATCTGCACCAGCATCTGGAGATCGACCTCGTCACCGAACACATCCCGGTCACCAAACGCTCCCCCTTCGCAGGACGCACGCTCGGCTCCACCCAGGCCCGTACCCGCACCGGCGCGTCGATCGTCGCCGTGCTGCGCCGGACCGACGCCGTCCCCTCGCCCACCCCGGACTTCCGCTTCGCACTGGGGGACACGCTCGTCGTCGTCGGCACCAGGGAAGGCGTGGACGCCGTCGCCGAACTGATCACCGGAGGATAATCGCCCGTGCACGACACGACCGCGCTGCTCATCGAACTCGGGGCCGTCATCCTCGGCCTGGGCCTGCTCGGCCGGCTCGCCGGGAGGGTGGGCTTCTCGCCCATCCCGCTCTACCTGCTGGCGGGACTCGCCTTCGGCCACGGCGGCCTCATCCCCATGGCAGCCAGTGAGGAGTTCTTCGCCACGGGCGCCGAGATAGGAGTCATCCTGCTCCTGCTCCTGCTCGGGCTGGAGTACAGCGCCTCCGAACTCGTCACCAACCTCAAGACCCAGTACCCCTCCGGCGTCGTCGACTTCGTACTGAACGCGCTGCCCGGGGCGATCGCCGCGCTCCTGCTCGGCTGGGGCGCGGTCGCCGCCGTCGCGCTCGCGGGCGTCACCTGGATCTCGTCGTCCGGCGTCATCGCCAAGGTGCTCGGCGACCTCGGCAGGCTCGGCAATCGCGAAACCCCCGTCATCCTCGGCGTCCTGGTCATCGAAGACCTCGCCATGGCCGTCTATCTGCCGCTGCTCACCGCCCTGTTGGCCGGACTTAGCCTCGCGGGCGGCAGCCTCACGCTGCTCATCTCGCTCGGCAGTGTGGGCGTCGTGCTGTACGTCGCCCTGCGCCACGGCCGGCTGATCAGCCGCGCGGTCTCCTCCGACAACCCGGAGATGCTGCTGCTGGTCGTCCTCGGCCTCACGGTGCTGGTCGCGGGCGTCGCCCAGGAGCTTCAAGTCTCGGCCGCGGTCGGCGCGTTCCTCGTCGGCATCGCGCTGTCGGGGGAAGTGGCCGAGGGCGCCCACAACCTGCTCGCGCCGCTGCGCGACCTCTTCGCCGCCGTCTTCTTCGTGTTCTTCGGTCTGAACACCGATCCGGCCGACATCCCGCCCGTGCTCGTCCCCGCTCTGATCCTGGCCGTCGTCAGCGCGCTGACGAAGATCGCCACGGGCTGGTACGCGGCGGGCAGAGCGGGAGTCAAGACGGCGGGCCGCTGGCGGACGGGCGGCACCCTCGTGGCACGCGGGGAGTTCTCCATCGTCATCGCGGGGCTGGCCGTCGGTGTGGAACCCCGGATCGGGCCGCTGGCCACCGCGTACGTACTGATCCTGGTCATACTCGGCCCGCTGGCCGCCCGTTGGACCGAACCGCTGGCCCGGCGCCTCACCCGTAAGCCCCGGCCGCCGGCACCTGTCTCCGAGGAGATCGTCACGCAGGAGGAGATCGTCACGCAGGAGGCGCCGGCCGCCGCCGGACCGGCCGACACGGCTCATTCGCACGGCTGAGGAACCGCCACCCGAGGTCCGGACACGCCGAAGGGGCGTGGAATGCGCGTCACGCGCCCACGCCCCTTCGTGCGTGCCGCCGGGAGGGCGGGCACGATCACGAGCCGCCGGACTCAGTCACCGCCGGACCCGGCCACCGTCGGACCCGGCCACCGCCGGGCTCGGACACCGAAGGCTCAGACACCGACACCGAAGTCGGCGGCGATGCCGGACAGGCCACTCGCGTAACCCTGGCCGACGGCGCGGAACTTCCACTCGGCGCCGCTGCGGTACAACTCACCGAAGACCATCGCGGTCTCGGTGGACGCGTCCTCGCTGAGGTCGTAGCGCGCGATCTCGGTTCCGCCGGACTGGTTCACCACACGGATGAAGGCGTTGCGGACCTGGCCGAAGCTGTGGCCGCGGGCCTGGGCGTCATGGATCGACACCGGGAAGACGATCCTGGAGACATCGGCGGGGACGCCGGCCAGGTTCACCTTGACGACCTCGTCGTCCCCCTCGCCCTCACCGGTCAGGTTGTCGCCCGTGTGCTCGACCGAACCGTCCGGGCTCCTGAGGTTGTTGTAGAACACGAAGTTCTGGTCCGTGCCGACCTTCCCGGCCTCGTTGACCAGCAGGGCACTGGCGTCCAGGTCGTAGTCGGTGCCGGTCGTGGTGCGGACGTCCCACCCGAGACCCACCAGGACGGCTGTCAGCCCCGGCGCCTCCTTGGTGAGGGAGACATTGCCGCCTTTGGACAGGGAAACTCCCACGCTGCTCCTCCTGAGTTGAACTGGTGACCGCATTCAAAATCCACAACACTGTAGAAGCGTGTACGGGGCGGCGAAGCCGCCACGCCGGGGCCACGCCGGAGCTGCGCCGGATGGCCCCAGGCCACACGTCGGTGCTGGAGGGAGACGGTGTGAGGGCACAGGTCGGTGGGGACGGCGGCCGGGGCGGTGACCGGCGGGCCGGGGACGCGGCCGGGGACGTTCCCGGCCACGCGGACGCGGACGGGCGCCCGCGTCGGCGCGGCCAGGGCGAGCTGGAGGCCCAGGTGCTCGCCGTGCTGCGGCAGGCGCCGGGACCGGTCAACGCGGGCTGGGTGCTCGACCAGCTCGGCGGGGACCTGGCGTACACGACGGTCATGACGATCCTCACCAGACTCCAGGCCAAACGGGCCGTCACCCGTGAGCGCGTGGGCAGGTTCTTCGAATGGTGCGCGACCTCCGACGAGGCGGGGCTGGCCGCCCTGCGGATGCGCCGCGTACTTGACGCCGAGTCGGACCGTGAAGCCGTACTGGCCCGCTTCGTCACCGCGCTCTCGCCCGACGACGAGCGGCTGCTGCGCGACCTCCTCCATCTTCCCGAGGACGGGACGGAGGACTGACGGGATGGGCGTGTTCGTCCTGCTGCCGCTGTTGCTGCCCCTGAGCGCGCTGCCGATCGCGCGCCTGGCGGAGCGGCATCTCCATCCCCGGCTCGCCACCCGGCTGTTGTCGGCGCTGGCCGCCGTACTGGCGCTGTGCAGCACGGTGTGCCTGGGGCTGCTCGTGGTCGTCGGTACGGTGCAACTGCCCGGCCATCCGCTGCCCGACGGGTGGGGCGACGCCTGGGCCGAGGAGGAGGGTCCGCCGACGGCGCCGTACGAGGAAGCCGCCGGGAAGGGGGCCGTCGTCGCGCTGCTCGCGGTGGCCGCGTCGTGGTCGACCGCCGCCCGCAGGCACCGCCGTGTCCGCCGCCGGGCGGAGCACGCGCTGGCCGGGGTGCCGGACGGCGAACTCGCCGTGCTGACGGACGAGGCCGCCTACGCGTACGCGCTCCCGGGCGCGCGTACGTCCGCGCGCGACGGGGTCCCGGGCGGCCGGATCGTCGTCTCCACGGCCATGCTCGCGTGTCTGGACGCGAGCGAACGCGCGGCGCTCGTCGCCCATGAACGCGCGCATCTCGCCGGGCTCCACCACCGCTATCTGCTCGCCGTCCGCTTCGCCGCGCGGGCCAACCCGCTGCTGCTGCCGCTGCGTTCGGCCGTGACCTACACCACGGAACGGTGGGCGGACGAGGAGGCGGCCCGGGTGACGGGCGAGCGGCGGGTCGTGGCACGGGCCATCGGCAAGGCCGCCCTCGTCTCGCGCGGCGCCCCCACCCCCGTCCCTGCGAGCTTCGCCGCGCCGGGACCGGTGCCGCGCCGGGTGGCCGCGCTGCTCGAACCGGCGCCGTCGGCCGTCAGTTGGCCGTCGGTCTTCACCGCGGTGGGTCTGGCGGCCTGGGCGGCGGCGGCTGGGACGCTGGGATCGGCGCTCTCGTCGGCGAACGCGACGGTCACGCTCTTTCTCGTGCTGAAGACGGCCGGCCCGCTCTGAGAAACGGGTGACGCGAACGAAAACGCCGGACGGGCCGCGGGTGCGGACCGTCCGGCGACGGATGACGGTACGTGGCCCGTCTCCCGGTTGCCCAGGACTTTCTAGACGTCGAACTCCTGCGGCTGGAGGTCGAGCGCCAGGCACGCCTCGCGTACGACCGCCCGCTCCTGCGCGTCGAAGTTGCCGTCGGCGCCGCCGATGATGATGCCGATCTGGACGACGGCACGTGCCTCGGCCGGCTTCTTCTTCGCCTTGGCGACTTCCTGGAGCACATCGATCTTGCCGATCGCCGGGTCGGCGAGGAGCTTGTTCAGGTACTCGTCGAAACGCCTCTGCAGATCGGCGGGCGGGAAGTTCCGCAGCACGTCGTTCCCGGTGATCAGCTGCGTGACGCGCTGACGCTCGGCCGGGTCGATGGAACCGTCGGCCGCCGCGACCAGGGCGCACATCGCCATGCTGGCGTCGCGGAAGGCGCCGCTCTTGAGGTCGTTCTTCTTCGCCTCCAGCTGGGTCTGCATCGTCTGGGCGGATTCCTTGATGCGATCCCACAGGGCCATGAGTGCTCCGTATGTCTCGGGCCGCCCGTGCCGGGGGGAAGGCCGGCGCGGACAGTAGCTGTTTCTACAGTGATGTAGAAGTTATCAGGTGTCCCAGGGCTCGCCTTCGGACTCCCGCCACATCGGCGGCCCGGCCGGTGTGCGTGGAGCGGGACCGAACAGCACGGCGCGGGCGACACGCGGCGCGAACAGCGCACTCAGCGGAGCCTTGAGGTTCAGCACCGCACGGAACGCCGTACCGACCACCGGATCACCGCCCGCCCGCCGTTGCACACGTGTCAGGTACCAGTTCGCCGGCCGGTCGGCCGCGCTCGTGCCGGTCGCGTTGCCGGCGACTCCCGGCATCTTCTTGTCCGCCCCGGCCGAGATGTCCCAGGCCTGCCGCGAGGAGGCGAGGATCGCCCGCTGTACGCGCAGGGTCGTGGGCGTACGGCGCCGGTCGCCCAGCGCCTCGCCCAGCGCGACGGCGTTGAGCGCGGCCACGGTCATGCCCTGTCCGTAGACGGGGTTGAAGGCGCACAGCGCGTCGCCCGTCGAGAGGAAGCCCGCCGGACGGCGGCCCGGACGGTCGTACCGGCGGCGGACGTTCGCCATGTTGCGGAAGGAGCGCACGGGCGAGTCCGGCTCGGCCCGCATCAGCCAGTCGTGCAGGAACGGGTGCGGGAGCGACGCGGCGAAGTCGGCGAACTCCTCCTCGTTCGAAGGGGGTTCACTCCCGCGCAGCCCGGAGAACGTGACGAGATAGCGGCCGTCCTCGATCGGCAGCGCGACTCCGCCGGACAGCTGGGCGGGGTTGGGGACCACGTAGTACCCGACGGTGTCGGTGGTGCCGTCGTCCTTGCCGGGGCGGTAGGCGCGGGTGGCGTAGACGAGTCCGCTGTCGAGCGTCTCCTCCGGGGGCGGCTCGGCGCCGACGGCCGAGAGCCAGGCGGGCGCCCGCGAACCGCGGCCGGACGCGTCCACGACCAGATCGGCGGCCAGCGCGCGGGTGACGACGCCGCCACGGGACGGGGTTCCGTTCTTCGCCGCGTTCCCGGTTCTCTCCTTCGCGCCGGCTCCACGCGTGCCGGCTCCCCGCTCCCGGAGCAGTACGCCGGTCGTCCGGTACGCGGTGCCGAGCAGACCCACGACCTCCGTACGCTCCACGGTCCTGATCCGTGGATCCGCCAGGACCCTGCGCCGTACGACCCATTCGAGCAGCGGCCGGGTGGGGGTGAGGAGATGGTCGGTGGAGGGCGTACGGCGGTACCACGCGCCCGCCTGCCACTGGACCATGTCCCTCGGCATCCCCACCCTGGGCGCGCCGAGTTCCCGCAACTCGGCCACGACGCCCGGCAGAAGGGTGTCCAGCGCCAACTGGCCGCCGCCGAGCAGTACATGGGTGTGGCTGCCCTGGGGGACACCGGAGCGTGGCCGCGGCCCGTCGGGGAAACGGTCGCGTTCGACGATCGTCACGCGGTCGGCGTGCGCGGCGAGTACGTGCGCCGCGAGCAGCCCGGCGATGCTGCCGCCGATCACCACGGCGTGGCGCGCGGGCCCGCCGGTGCGCGGGTGGGGAGGTGTCCGGTCCTCGGGGCCGGATTCCCGGCCGTCGGGGTCGTCGTCCATGGCCATGTCTCCGGTTCCGTACGGCAGTTGATCGCGAGGGTCCAGTATGTCGGAGCGCGCGAACGGTGCCGGACGAACCGCGGGGGCCCGAGGAGCGTGGTGCCGGGCGCCGAACGCCGGTTACGCGCCGTCGGATCCGGCGGGTGTGGGGGACGTCGCCGGTGCCGCGCTCGCCTCGCGGAGCGCCTCGGTGAGCCACTCGACCCACATGCGCTCCAGGTCGATTCCGGCGCGCAGCACCAGATGCCGCAGCCGGTCCGCCTCCGTCGGCCTCGCCGGTTCCGTCATCTCCCCGGCCTGTCCGGTCACTTCACCGTTCAGCGCGAAGTCCCGCGCCTCGATGTCCGTGTACTCGGCCAACTGCCGCTCATGGAGCGCGAGATGGCGGCGCAGCTCGTCGGGCAGTCCATCGGTGCCGACCACCGCCGCCGCCCTCATCCTGAGCAGCAACGGGTCGCGGACGGGCTTCGGATCCTCTCTGCCCGACACCCACCCGGCCAGCTCGGCGCGGCCGGCCGGCAGCACCTCGTACTCCTTCTTCCGGCCCCGGGCGGGCTGCGCGGAGTCCAGGGCGCGGATGCAGCCCGACTGTTCGAGCCGCCCCAGCTCCCGGTAGATCTGCTGATGCGTCGCCGACCAGAAGTAGCCGATCGAGCGGTCGAAGCGCCGGGCGAGCTCCAGGCCCGACGAAGGTCTTTCGAGGAGGGCGGTGAGGATGGCGTGCGGGAGGGACATGAGCGCATCCTAAAAGTTCCGGCCAATGGTTCAGATCGTGGCGGCCAGCCGCGTCCCCTGGTCGATGGCGCGCTTGGCGTCCAGTTCGGCGGCGACGTCCGCCCCGCCGATGAGATGCGCGGAGGCGCCGGCCGCGCGGAGCGCGTCGTACAGCTCGCGCCGTGGTTCCTGCCCCGCGCACAGCACGACCGTGTCCACGCGCAGGAGAGAGGGGGTGCCGTCGACCGTCAGACGCAGCCCCTCGTCGTCGATCCGGTCGTAGACGGCGCCCGCGATCATGGTGACTCCCCGGTGGCGCAGTTCGGTGCGGTGGATCCACCCGGTGGTCCTGCCGAGCCCGGCGCCGACCTTCCCCGTTTTTCGCTGGATCAGGTGGACCGTCCGCGGCGGCTTCGTCCGTACGGGTTCTCCGAGTCCGCCGGGGGAGCGGTAGCCGGTGTCGACTCCCCACCGCCGGAAGTAGGCGTCCGGGTCCAGGCTCGCCCGCTCGCCGCTGTCGGTGAGGAACTCGGCCACGTCGAAGCCGATGCCGCCCGCCCCGATGATCGCGACGCGCTCGCCGACGGCGACGCCGTCGCGCAGTACGTCGAGGTAGCTGAGCACGTGCGGATGGTCGACGCCGGGGATCAGCGGGGTACGCGGTGTGACACCGGTCGCCACGACGATCTCGTCGTATCCGGCCGTACCGTTCACCAACTCACCAACCGTGGCGGGGGTGTTGAGCCGTACGTCGACCGAGAGTCGCGCGAGCCGGCCACGGAAGTAGCGCAGCGTCTCGTCGAACTCCTCCTTGCCGGGCACCCGTTTGGCGACGTTGAGCTGCCCGCCGATCTCGTCCGCCGCCTCGAACAGCGTGACGTGGTGCCCCCGTTCGGCCGCGGACACGGCGCACGCGAGCCCGGCGGGACCGGCCCCGACGACCGCGACCCGCTTGGCACGCCGGGTGGGGGAGAGGACCAGCTCGGTCTCGTGGCAGGCCCGCGGATTGACCAGACAGGAGGTGATCCTCCCGCTGAACGTGTGGTCGAGGCAGGCCTGGTTGCAGCCGATACAGGTGTTGATCGTGTCGGCCCGCCCGTCGCGCGCCTTGGCGACGAAGTCCGGATCGGCCAGGAAGGGGCGTGCCATCGAGACCAGGTCCGCGCGCCCGTCGGCGAGCAACTGCTCGGCCACCTCGGGGGTGTTGACGCGGTTGCTGGTGATCAGTGGTACGGAGACCGACCCCATCAGCGCCTTGGTCACCCAGGTGTACGCGCCGCGCGGGACGGACGCCGCGATCGTCGGGACGCGCGCCTCGTGCCAGCCGATCCCGGTGTTGATCAGCGTGGCGCCCGCCGCCTCGATCTCCTTGGCCAGCGTGACGACTTCGGCGAGCGAGGACCCGCCGGGCACCAGATCGAGCATCGACAGGCGGTAGATGAGGATGAAGTCGGGACCGACGCGCTCGCGGATACGGCGGACGATCTCCAGCGGGAAGCGGATGCGGTTCTCGTAGGTACCGCCCCACCGGTCCTCGCGCAGATTGGTCCGCGCGGCGATGAACTCGTTGATGAGATAGCCCTCGGAGCCCATGACCTCGACGCCGTCGTACCCGGCCAGCCGCGCCAGCTCCGCCGCCCGTACGAAGTCCTCGACCGTCTCCGTCACCTCGTCGTCGGTGAGGGCGTGCGGGACATGGGGGCTGATGGGGGCCTGGAGCGCGCTCGGCGCCACCAGGTCCGGGTGGTAGGCGTACCGCCCGAAGTGCAGGATCTGCATCGCGATCCGGCCGCCCGCCGCGTGCACCGCCGAGGTCACCTGCCGGTGCCGCTCGGCCTCCGCCTCGGTCGTGAGCCGGGCGCCGCCCTCGTACGGCCGTCCCCGGTCGTTGGGCGCGATGCCGCCGGTCACCATCAGACCGACGCCGCCGCGTGCGCGGGCGGCGTAGAAGGCGGCCATGCGCGCGAAGCCGTTCTCGGCCTCTTCCAGGCCGACATGCATCGACCCCATCAGCACCCGGTTGGGCAGGGTCACGAACCCCAGGTCGAGAGGGCTGAGCAGATGGGGGTACGGAGTCGGGTACGGGTTCATGCGGGGCTCCTCGCGCGACGGCTGCGCTCCAGTAGTAGCCCGGCCACCACACTTTGTGCAACCAGTTGCACAAAGTGTGGCCCGTCTCTCCCCGCGTACCGCTTGCGAGGCCCGGCGGCTTCAGACCTTGCGGTAGCTGTACGCCTCCACGGCCGCAGCCTCGACCGCGTCCAGGTCCGCGCCCGCCGACGCCGTCACCACGGCCGCGACCGCGCCTTCCAGGAAGGGCGCGTCCAGCAGCCGTGCGCCCTCCGGCAGTTCGTCGCCCTCGGCCACCAGCGACTTGACGGTCAGCACGGCACTGCCGAGATCGACCAGCAGGGCGACGCCCGCACCCCGGTCCACCCGGGCCGCGGCCCCCGCGATCAGCTCGGAACTCGTCCCGAGCCCGCCGTCCGGAGTGCCGCCGGCGGCGGCCACCGGAGCGGTCGTGCCACCGCCCGCGAGCCCGACGGCCAGTTCGGCGACGGACTCCGCGACCGCCCGGCTGTGCGACACGAGCACGACGCCGACCTGCTTCTCGGTACTCATTCGCCCGCCGTCGCCGCGAGAGCCGCGATCAGCAGCGCCGACGACGTGGCCCCCGGGTCCTGGTGCCCGATGCTGCGCTCACCGAGATAGCTGGCCCGGCCCTTGCGGGCCAGTATCGGCACCGTGGCCACGGCGCCGTCCTCGGCGGCTGCCGCCGCGGCAGCGAAGGAGGTGCTGAGCGCCGCCACCGCGGGCTCCAGCGCGTCGATCATCGTCTTGTCCCCGGCCTTCGCGCCGCCCAGCTGCGCCACGGCGGCTACCCCGGCGCCCAGCGCCTCGGCCAGCTGGGCGGGCGTGACCTCGGCCGAGTCGTCGAGCGCCTTGCCCGTACGCCGCAGCAGCGTCCCGTACAGCGGTCCCGAGGCCCCGCCCACCGTGGAGATCAACTGTCGACCCGCGAGGATCAGTACGGCCCCAGGCGTGGCCGGCGACGCCTTCTCCAGCTCCGCGGTCACGGCCCGGAAGCCGCGCTGCAGATTGCTGCCGTGGTCGGCGTCGCCGATCGCCGAGTCGAGCTGGGTGAGATGGTCCGCCTCCCGTTCCACGGAAGCGGCCGCCGTCGTGAGCCAGCGGCGGAAGAAGTCGACGTCGAGCACCGGCTCGGAATCCTGGTCGGACACAAGGTCTCCTCGAAGAGCGTCGGGCGTACGTGTCGGATGTACCCGCCCGCCGGGTGAGGTCCGGGCCGGCGAAGATCCACCGGAGACGGACCTAACGGCCCCAGCGCAGTGCGGGCGTCCGCACAGGCGCGTCCCAGAGCCGCAGCAGATCCTCGTCGACCTGGCAGAGCGTCACCGAGCACCCGGCCATGTCGAGCGAGGTCACGTAGTTGCCGACGAGCGTACGGGCCACCGCGACGCCCCGCTCGGCCAGCACCCGCTGCACCTCGGCGTTGAAGCCGTACAGCTCCAGCAGCGGCGTCGCACCCATGCCGTTGATCAGCGCGATCACCGGACCGGACGGGCGCAGATCCTCCAGGACCGCGTCGACGGAGAAGTCCGCGATCTCACGCGACGTCATCATCGCGCGCCGCTCACGCCCCGGCTCGCCGTGGATACCGATGCCCAGCTCCAGCTCGCCTTCCGGCAGGTCGAAGGTTGGGCTGCCCTTGGACGGGGTGGTCACGGCACTGAGGGCGACACCGAAGCTGCGCGAGCTCTCGTTCACCTGCCGCCCGATCGCCTCGACCCGCTCCAGCGTCGCGCCCTCCTCGGCGGCGGCGCCGGCGATCTTCTCGACGAAGAGGGTGGCACCCGTACCGCGCCGGCCCGCGGTGAAGAGGCTGTCCGTCACGGCGACGTCGTCGTTGACCAGCACCTTGCCGACCCGGATGCCCTCGTCCTCGGCCAGCTCGGCGGCCATGTCGAAGTTGAGGACGTCCCCGGTGTAGTTCTTGACGATGAACAGCACACCCGCGCCACCGTCGACAGCGGCGGCGGCCCGCACCATCTGATCGGGCACGGGACTGGTGAAGACCTCACCCGGGCAGGCGGCGGAGAGCATCCCGGGCCCCACGAACCCGCCGTGCAGCGGCTCGTGCCCGGAACCACCGCCCGAGACGAGCCCCACCTTTCCCTCGACGGGGGCGTCACGGCGTACGATCACACGGTTGTCCACATCGACGGACAGCTCGGGATGCGCGGCGGCCATCCCCCGCAGTCCATCGGCGACCACGGTCTCCGGGACATTGATGAGCATTCTCAACGGATCCTCCTCGAACGATTACCACTCAGGCTTCTGAGCTGGGTTCTACCTGGTCAACCGAATGGGGCGGCAGGCTGCCGTCGGTCCGAATCCTTCCCCGTGCCCGGCGCACTCAGTATCGAAGAGGCAGGCGTGGTCGTGAAGCCTGGCGCGCGGTGATCACGTGGTCTGTAGGTGGTGGTTTTGTTCCTTGCGATTCGACGCAGGTTGATTCGCGGAGAAGCGCACGACGGCCGCGTTCGACTTCGCGGGGTGTGTGCTATGTGCGCTGTGGGCGTTCCGGGCGATATCTTGACGCTGAAATGACGCTCCCCGAGGCATCGGAAGCCGGAGAACGTCCGCCCCTATTTCAAGCCCTCGCCGGATGCCGTCGCCGAGGTGACCAGTCTGCTCGCGCCCGGCGGGGCAGGCGGTGACCTGGGGCGGTCAGCGGGAGTCCGCGACCAGAAGGTCGGCAGAACCATCTGGGCGTGATCACCGACAGAGAAACGTGGGTCATCAGTTCGCGCGCCCTCGGAGGTCGGTGAGGTAGTCGGCGATCGCGTCACGGTTGCGGGCCAGGATGCCGATGCGTTCGGTCAGCCTGTCACGTTCGCGTTCGAGTGCCGCCACCGTCTCCGATGTGACGCCTTCAAAGACGATCGGATCGCGCGGAGATTCCAGACAGGGCAGGATCCCGCGGATCGCGTGCGTCGACAGGCCGGCGTTCAGCAGTTCGCGGATCTGCTGGACGCGGCCCAGGGTCGCTTCGCTGTAGTCGCGGTAGTTGTTGGGCCCACGCGTCGAGGTGATCAAGCCCTTTGCCTCGTAGAACCGCACCTGTCGCGGAGAGGCACCTGCTTGGGCAGCCAGCTCGCCAATACGCATGTCAGCACACTACCGCTTGACCTTGACACCAGCGTCAAGGTTTGACGATGTCGACATGACCGAACTGAACGGAACCGTCAGCCCAACGTTCGAATCCGTCCGCTACGCCGTGGAGGACCAGCTGCGCAGCGGCGCCGAGGTGGGCCTGTCGCTCGTCGTCGATGTCGACGGCCAACAGGTGGTGGACCTGTGGGGCGGCCATCGCGATGCAGCACGCACGCTGCCCTGGCGACGCGACACGATCACCAACGTGTGGTCGATCACAAAGACCGTGGCAAGCCTTGCCGCCCTGCTGCTCGTCGACGCCGGCGAACTGGACGTCTACGCGCCGGTTGCCCGCTACTGGCCCGAGTTCGCCGCGAACGGCAAGCAGGATGTTGAGGTGCGGCATCTGCTGTCACACACCTCGGGCGTGTCCGGCCTGGATCACCCCGCGCGGCTTGAGGACCTGTACGACGTGCGCACGGCGGCCGCCCGGATGGCTTCTCAAAAGCCGTGGTGGGAGCCCGGCACGGCTTCCGGCTACCACGTCCTCAACTACGGCCATCTGACAGGCGAGTTGATCCACCGCCTGACCGGCCAGTCGCTGCGCGAATTCGTGCACCAGCACATCGTCCAGCCGAGCGGCGCCGACTTCCAGATCGGGCTGCGCGGCGCCGACGTCGAACGAGTCGCCGACGTCATCGCACCGACACTCGACTTCGATCTCTCGACACTCGATCACGACACCGTCGCCTACAGGACCTTCACCGGTCCCTCATTCGAAGCCGGCGCGGCCAACACCCCAGCCTGGCGCGCAGCCGACCTCGGCGCGGCCAACGGACACGGGAACGCTCTGGCGATCGCCGAGATTCTCGCTCCCATCACCCGTGCAGGAGCCTCGGCGCACGGTCAGCTCCTCAAGCCCGACACCGTCGGACTCATCTTCAATGAGCAGTCCAACGGTGCGGACCTCGTCAACGGACTGCATCTGCGATGGGGCATCGGATACGCGTTGCCCGACCGGCGCACCCTGTCCTGGATCCCTGACGGCCGCATCGCCTTCTGGGGCGGCTGGGGCGGCTCGATGGCGATCATGGACCTCGACCGGCGCATGACGATCAGCTATGTCATGAACAATATGGGCGCCGACATCCTCGGCTCACAGCGGGCCGCGGCCTACACCACCGCCATCTACCAGGCCCTCTGTGACGCCAACCTCTCCTGACCAGCCCACCGTCAGCGTTGCGAGCACGAACCACGGAGGAGAGGAAACACCCATGACCACATCAGAGCCTCCGGCACTACTCAGTGTCGAACAGCTTTCCGAGGCCCTGCACGACCCGCAGTTGCGGATCGTGGACGCCTCGACGTCGTTGGTACTCGACGAATCGACCCGCAGATACATGGCCACTCCCATGCGCGAGGCCTACGAGGAAGCCCATATCCCCGGCGCCGTCTTCGCTGACGTTCCGGGCGCGCTGTCGGCTCCGGACGCGACATTCGACTACACGCTTCCCACCGGTGAGTATTTCGCCGAGCAGGCCGGCCGCCTCGGCATCGACAACTCCTCGCGTGTGGTGGTCTACGACTCGGGCGGTGCCTGGGCAACACGCGTGTGGTGGCTGTTTCGCGTATTCGGCCACGACAACGTCTCCGTACTCGACGGGGGAAAGCGCGCTTGGACAACAGCAGGGCTGACCGTCGAGTCAGGGCCACTATTCCCCGACCCCGGCCGCTTCATCGCTCATTTCCGCCCCGCGCCGGCTGCGGGCACGGAGGAGGTCGCCACCCGCGATCAGGAAGCCATGTGTCTGGTCAACGCACTGGACCCTGCGACCTTCCGCGCAGAAACGCGGCCTGAACCGGGCGATCCTCGACAAGGGACGGCACCGTCTCGAACTCGCCCTCGCCAACGCCGCCCGGTACACGGGCACGGCGCTGGTGAAGGTCAACCCGGCGTACACGTCGCAGCGGTGCTGCGCCTGCGGCTTTGCCACCGAAGGAAACCGAGAGAGCCAATCGGTCTTCGTGTGCAAAGCCGCAGACTGCGGACACCGCGCCCATGCGGACGTGAACGCCGCCATCGACATCCGAAACGCGGCAGGACATGCCGTGTCAGCCTGTCGAGACCTAGGCAACAGCCGGTCCTTGAAGCAGGAACCCGTAAGCCGGGCGACCGGCCGAACTCCTGAGAAGGGAATCCTCGCCCTTTAGGGCGGGGAGGAAGTCAAAGGGAGAATCGCGGACCGCGTGTTGGCGCACGCGCACGCACAGAGGCCGGTCCGGTGACACACCGACGCTGTTGGTCAATTCCGGTCCGGTTGCCTCGCCCCGTCGTCATGCGACGGGGCGAAGTGCGGCCAGGGGGCTGGTCCGGGTGCGGGCTCGGGGTCTGTCGGTGAGCCAGGCGCCGATGCGGATGAGGTTGACTGCTGCGCCGGTGAGCTGATGCTGGAGCCCGGATCACGGGAAGCTGTTCTTCCGAACGGCTCTGGGCCCATTGGGTGCTGGTGGCCCCGTTCGGGCAGGTCACATGCTGGTTGTCCGAGTCGATGGCGAAGGCACCCTGTCTGTATATGTGCCCTCGCCACGGGCCTGGGAGACGGTCACAGGCCTCAGCGGACCGTGCAGGGCCATGCCGTGGTCGCTGCGAGCGGCGGCCAGGGCGCTGGAGCTGGCATAGCCGGTATCGACCCAGTGCTCGTCGGGCAACAGGCCGCATTCGGCGAGGCCGGTGTGGACGACGGCGGCCATACGGTCGTCGGAGACGGTGGTGGTCACGTTGGTGACCAGGTGCACGGCATCGGGCTCGCACGTCTCGGTGAGATGAACCTTGTAGCCGTGCCACATCGTGTCGCGTTTGACACTGCCACGAGCCTCGATGTCGTCGGGGGTGACCAGGCGCTTCGCGCCCGGCGGGCGGTCTTTTGGGTCCCGCCGTTCCACCTCGTCCTCCACCAGGTGGAAGTGCTGGACCCACACCTGCCGCAGAATGTCGATTTCCGGCAGGTCCCGAAGTGCTGGTGGCGCGTCGTCCGCCCGCCGGGCGGGCCGGGCGGGACTTTGCGGGCACGACCTAGCGGGTCCGGCGGCTACCGATTGTCGCCGAACCCGCCGAACCCGCCGAGCCCGTACAGCCACGCCCCGACCCGCCGCCGGGCCAGGGGGGCCGGGGCGCCATCGTGGGTGAGGGATCCGCCACGGGGCCAGGCCGTTTCGTTTCGATCATCGGGCGGACCATATAAAGGTGCCTGAGAGGTGGAGTCCGGTGATCTACGGCATCGTCCGCGAGGGAGCACGGCGGATGCCGGCCGCCGCGCTGGAGGCGGATCTGAGGCTCCTCCTCCAGCAGGGCATCGATGTTCGCGAACAGCGGGGAGATGCGTTCAGGCGGTTTCTGGCAACACGTAGCAGTGGGCGACATCGTGACGCTCGGAGGTACGGGCCTGGCGTCGGGTCATGAGCGTGATTGCGGCCCGGGGGACAACAGGCCGGCGAGCAGTTGCAGTCGTTCGGCGTCGGGGCTGTTTTCGGCGGCGGTGCAGACGATGAGTACGGGGCCGGGGTTGCCCGGTATCGGGTAGGCGTCCCAGTCCAGTCGGAGTTCGCCGACCAGGGGATGGTTGATGCGCATCTGGCCGCGGACGGGTTCTTCTACATCGTGGCGGGCCCACAGCGCCGCGAACTCGTCGCTTTGAACAGCGAGTTCACCCACGAGCTCCACGGCGCGCGGGTTCCCGGGATCGGCGGCGACCTGTGTCCGCAGCATCCCGATCAGCTCGGCGACGGTGGCTGCCCGTTCCGGGCATACCTGGTCGGCCTCGGGGTGCAGGAACAGCGACAGCAGATTGCGCTGCGACTGCGCCTGGTCGGTGAACTCGCCCAGCAGGGCGCCGGCGAGCGGGCTCCAGGCCAGCACGTCCAGGAAACGGCCGACGACCAAAGCGGGCGATGTCATGGTGCGCAGCAGTCGAAGCGTCGTGTCCGGCACCTCCTCCGGCACGTACGCACGCGGGCTGCGGACCGGGGTACGCGCGGTCGCAGCGAGGCTGTGCAGGTGCCGGGACTCCTCGGCGGAGAAGTTCAGGGCGCGCGCGAGGGCGTCCAGGACCTGTTCGGAGGGCCTGACGTCGCGTCCTTGCTCCATGCGCTGGTAGTAGTCCGAACTCACCCCGGCCAGCAGGGCCAACTCCTCCCGGCGCAGCCCGGCGACGCGACGCCTGGGACCCGGTTCCAGGCCGACGTCCTGTGGGCGCAGGCGGGTTCGGCGAGCGCGCAGGAACTCAGCGAGTTCCCGTCGGGGATCGCCGCTCATGGGGAAGGGGGTGTCGGTCACGGTGTCAGTATGCCGTGGGTACGGATGGCGAGGGTGGGTCTGGCGGACCCGGGACAAGCGGAACGAGCGTCATGTCGCCTGGAGGATCCAGTATCGGATCAACCACACAGCAGGTCACGGAAGGACAGCGACATGAAGGCCGTTCAGATCACGAGCTATGGTGCGGCAGACGTACTGCGGGTCAATGACGTCGAGCGTCCCGCTCCCGGTGCGGGTGAAGTCCTGGTGTCGGTCGAGGCATCCAGTGTCAACGGGCACGATGTGATCGTCCGTGCCGGGGAGTTGAAAATGGTGTCGGGACGTAGGTTCCCGATCGGCACGGGGCTGGACTTCGCGGGCACCGTCGCTGCGACGGGCGTCGGTGTCGAGGGCTACCAGGTCGGGGAACGGGTGTGGGGCATGGTGCATCCCCGTCAGCGGCACATCGCGGCGGGGGCGGCCGAATTCGTGGCGGTGCCCGCGGACCGCATCGCTCACGCCCCTGAAGGCATTTCGCCGGTCGAAGCGGCATCCCTGGTCGTCGCGGGTGCCACAGCGCTGATCGCGTTGCGCGACAGCGTGAGCCTCGCGGGCGGAGAACGGGTCCTGGTCCGGGGCGCGGCCGGCGGGGTCGGCACCGCCGCCGTGCAACTGGCCCACACCCTGGGCGGTCACGTGACCGCGCTGGCCCGCGACCGCCACGCTGAACTGCTCACCGGCCTCGGCGCTGACGAGGTCTTCGATTACGGCTCCACCACCTCGGACCAGATCGGCTCCTTCGACGTCATCGTCGACACCGTCGGTACGGAACTCAACTGCTACCGAAGCCGGTTGGCCAAGGGCGGCCGGATGGTCACCGTCGGACTCTCCGCGTCGGCCCTGACCGCGATCGCCGTGTCGAGCGTGCACGGCTCCCGCCGTATCCGGACCTTCAGCGCCAACCCTGACACGGCCCTGCTGCGTGGCGTAGCCGGCCATGTCACGTCGGGTGCGCTGCGCCCGGTGGTTGACCGTGTGTACCCGCTCGCGGACATCGCCGCGGCGCACCAGGCGTTCGAACGCGGCGGAGTTGTGGGCAAGCAGGTGGTGGCGGTGTCCGCCTAGCGCTCCTGAGGAGCGCTCATTTCCGTGCGGCCAACAGAATCCTGGCAACGCGAGGCGGCTGGGACCGGCCGGGCCCGGTTTTCGCACGTGCGCCGGCTACTCACCGCCCTGGATGACCTTCACGCCGCGGTCCGGCCACTTCTGGAAGCAGAAATTCGCGAGGTTCGCCCCGACTGCACCGCCGCTGTTCTGCGGTCCTTCCGCGAGAAGCCGGAACCGCACGGGCCGGGCGCCTCGTCCCGCTCGCGGCGAGGCGGCGGATCTCAGCACGTAGTTCGGCGGGGTCACTGGCGGCCACCTGGTCGGTGAGCGCGTTGATGGTGAGCTCCAGCTCGCCCTCGCCCTCATGGCGAGTGGAGCTGAGCAGCAGGACGCACAAGTCCCTTACCGGTTGGGGAAGTTCGTCCCGTAACACAGTGAGCGGCTGGTCGCGGGCGCTGGTGACGAGTACCCGCTGGCCCTGTGCGAGCAGTGCCGAGACAAGGTTGGCGATTGTGTGGGTTTTGCCAGTCCCCGGCGGGCCCTGGACCACCACACCGGTGTCGTCCTTCAGGCGCCCCAGCACGCTGCGCGCCGAGCGTTCGTCTTGCCCGGGAAGAGGGGATCGTCACCGAAGAGCGGTGCCTTCTGGGCCCCGTGCCAGGCGGACGGTCCACGCGCGCTGCGCTGAGGCCCATGGGCCGAGTGGTCGCCCGCTCCTGCCACTGCGCGAGCTGCTCCAGCGCCTCGGGCCCCAGCGGGATCCGTCCCTCGCGCCGTGATCTCCTCCGAGAGAGCGGCCCCGCGCCCGCGTACCCATCCATCATCGCTGTCCAGGAAGTCCTGGTCTTCGAGACGCAGGGCGCTCTCCGGCGACAGCCACACAGTAAGCCGCGCCGTGCGGCGATCCACCGATGTCTCTACCCGATGGGTGAACAGATGGCGGTGCACTACGTCACCGTCCGGGGCGGCCCAGGTCGAAAGCCCTGTGCCCAGGACGAGTTCCGTCTGGTCGTCCTCCCGGGGCAGCTTCTGGTGCCACGCGTACAACCGGTCGTAGAGCTCGCGGAGGGAGCGTTCCCCCGCCGGCCTGTGCACGGGCTCCGGCAGCCTGGCCGGCCACAGGCGTTCACGGCTGCGGTCGTCACGCTGTCGCTGGTGGCTGCTGTGGACCATGTCGCGCAGGAAGTTGACCAGCCCTGCTGTTTGCCCGATCCGGATCAGGGCTTGGGTGGAGGCGGTTCTCCTGCCTGGGGTGGGGGTGCGGGGGTGTGGCTCGTGCGATTTCAGCAGGGTGAAGTGGGAGCAGGCGCACGATGCCTGGAGGAGGGGCGGCCAGCCAGTCTGGGGTTCTACCCAAGAAGAGATGTGGAGATCCCGAACTCGTGGCTACTTTCCTCTACCGCCTGGGCCGTACGGCCTTCCGGCGTCGCTGGTCCGTCCTCCTCGTGTGGGTGGCCCTCCTCCTCGCCGTCGGTGCCGGTGCCGCCACGGCGCCCGCCGCCGAGGAGGACGGCTCCTTCATGTCGGGGATCGAGGCGCAGAGTGCCTTCGATCTGATGGAGCAGCGCTTCCCCGGATCGAACTCCGAGGGGGTCGACGCCCGGATCGTGTTCGTGGCTCCCGACGGACAGAAGATCACAGCGGCCGACCACCGAGTGGTCATCGACGAACTCGTGGCCGAGGTCGGCGGGGGTGCGCAGGTCGACCGGGTGGTGAGTCCCTTCCGGGCGAACGCGGTGAGCGAGGACGCCTCGACCGCGTACGCGACCGTCAGCTACAAGGTGAAGGCGGCCGACCTCACCGACACCACCAAGAACACGCTGGAGAACGCGATCGACGTCGCGCAGAAGCGGGGCATGACGGTCGAGGTGGGCGGACCCGCTCTCGCGACCGAGCCGGCCGTGGGTGTCATGGCGGAAGCCGTGGGTGTCGCTCTCGCGGCCGTCGTCCTGCTGGTCACGTTCGGATCGCTGGCAGCGGCCGGTCTGCCGTTGCTCACCGCGGTGATCGGTGTCGGCATCAGTATGGCCTCGATCCTCGCTCTGGCCAGCACCTTCGGGCTGTCCCTCACGACCGGCACGCTGGCCTCCATGCTGGGGCTCGCGGTCGGTATCGACTACGCGCTGTTCGTCGTCTCGCGCTACCGCGAGGAACGGGCCAAGGGGCGCACGCCACAGGAGGCGGCCGGGCTCGCGGCGGGAACCGCCGGTTCGGCGGTCCTCTTCGCCGGGCTCACGGTCGTCATCGCGCTCGCCGGACTCACGGTGGTCGGAGTGCCCATGCTGACCAAGATGGGCCTCGCCGCAGCCGGAGCCGTCGTGATCGCCGTACTCGTCGCGCTGACGCTGGTCCCGGCGCTGCTCGGCTTCTGGCCGGACGCGGTCCTCTCACGCAAGACCCGTAAGGCACGTGCGAGAAGCGGCATTCCGACAGAGAACGGCGGTACCCGCTGGGCCCGCTTCGTACTGCGCCGCCCGGTCGCGGTCCTGCTGATCGGCGTCGCCGCCCTCGGGGCTTTCGCCCTGCCGGCGACGGATCTGCGGATGGGCATGCCCGGCGAGGAGTCCAAGTCGGTCTCCACCACCGAACGCCGTGCCTACGACGCGCTCGCCGACGGCTTCGGCGCCGGCTTCAACGGTCCGCTGACCGTCGTGGTGGACGCCGAGGGCGCCCACGACCCGAAGACCGCGGTCGCCACGATCACCAAGGAGGTCGGCGCAATCGAAGGAGTCGTCTCCGTCTCGCCCGCCCGGTTCAACCCCACGGGCGACACCGCGATCTTCTCGGCCGTGCCGGCCGGCGGCCCGAACGAGGAGACGACGACGGATCTCGTCCACACCATCCGGGGCGAACGCTCCGGGGTCGAGGCGGCCAGCGGCGCGACGTTCGAGGTGACCGGCAGTACGGCGATGAGCATCGATATCGCCCAGGCGCTTCAGGACGCGTTGATTCCGTACCTCTCCGTCATCGTCGGGCTGGCCTTCGTCCTGCTGCTCGTCGTCTTCCGCTCCGTACTCGTCCCCGTGAAGGCGGCCGTCGGGTTCCTGCTCTCCGTCCTGGCCGCTCTCGGCTCCGTCGTGGCGGTCTTCCAGTGGGGCTGGGGCGCCGAACTGCTCGGTGTCGAGCAGGCCGGACCGATCATGAGCCTCATGCCGATCTTTCTGGTGGGCATCGTCTTCGGTCTCGCCATGGACTACGAGGTCTTCCTCGTGTCCCGCATGCGGGAGGCTTACGTGCACGGGGACCGGCCGGCCGAGGCGGTCGTCACCGGATTCCGCCACAGCGCGCGGGTCGTCGTCGCCGCCGCGCTCATCATGATCGCTGTGTTCTCCGCCTTCATCGCCTCCGCCGAGCCGATGATCAAGACCATCGGATTCGGTCTCGCCGTCGCCGTACTCTTCGACGCCTTCGTGGTCCGCATGGCACTCGTGCCGGCGGTGCTCGCGCTGCTCGGCCACCGGGCCTGGTGGCTGCCGCGTCGGCTTGACAAGGTGCTGCCCAACGTCGATGTGGAAGGCTCGGCACTCCAGTCGCCGCCACCCACGGTGCGGCGACTGGACGAGACCATGGAGCCAGTACGTATGTGACCGACCCCGACCCCGACCCCGACCCGGCATCCGGCGGACAGGCCCCAGGCCTGTCCGCCGGATCGCACCGCAGGACAGACCGGAAGTGAGACCGATGAACCCTGAATCATGGGGCCGCGGGGGCCCGCCTTCCCGTCGGGTGGACATCATGGTGGTCCTGGGGCTGTTGGTGGTCTCCATCGGCGCAAGCGTGTACAAAGGGCTTGTCCTCGACAAGCAGATCGGGATCTGGCCGGCGGTGCTGCTGTCGGTGGTCGGCTGTGCCGCCCTCTTCTGGCGCCGGAGCCTGCCCCGTACCGTCGTGGCCGTCACCGCGCTGTGTGCTGTGGTCGCGAGCTCGCTGGGATATCTGCTCACGCCCCTGCTGCAGGGCTCGCTCATCGCGGCCCTGTACTCGCTGGGCCTGCTCACCGACCGCAGGAACACCCGCGACTGCACCCTCCTTACCGTGGCGCTTCTGGTCGCCACCGGTCTCTTCGCCGACCCGGGCCAGCACGATCTGCTGCTCATGACGGTCAATCCCATCGCCTGGCTGCTCCTGCCCGCCGTCCTGGGCAATGCCGTACAGGTGCGCCGCGCCTACTTCGCCGCCGTGCACGCGCGCGCGGACCACGCCGAACACACCCGCGAAGAAGAGGCCCGCCACCGGGTCGCCCAAGAACGCATGCGTATCGCCCGCGAGCTGCATGACGTGGTCGCGCATCATCTGGCCCTGGCCAACGCCCAGGCCGGTACCGCCGCGCACTTGGTGCGCGCGCATTCGGACCAGGCGGGCTCGATGCTCGACAGTCTGCGGGAGACCACCGCGTCGGCACTGCGCGAGATGAAAGCGACCGTGGGGCTCCTTCGCCAGGACAACGAGTCCGAGTCGCTGGGACCCGCCCCCGGACTCGCTCAACTCGGTGAATTGACGGCGGCGTTCGCCACCGCGGGTCTCGTTGTCCGGACCGATGTCGAGGGCGAGCCCCGGCACCTGCCGGCCGGGGTGGACCTGAGCGCGTACCGGATCGTGCAGGAGGCCCTGACCAACGTCACCAAACACGCCACCACCGCGACGGCGCACGTCCGCCTCGCCTACTCCCCGGACCATGTGACGCTGACGATCAGCAACGACGGAGCCATCGGCGCGGACGCACCCGCCTCCGGACATGGCTTCGGACTCGTCGGCATGCGGGAACGTGCCCACTCCGCCGGCGGGACCCTGCACGCCGGCCCCCGCCCGGCAGGCGGCTTCGAAGTCACCTGCGCCCTGCCCCTGCCGCTGCCCCTGCCCTCGCCGCCCCCGTTCCCGTCCCCCCAGCAGCCGTCAGAAGGAAGCCGACCCACATGACCACCGTCCTGCTCGCCGACGACCAGGCGCTCCTGCGAGCCACGTTCCGCATCCTCATCGACACCACCGAGGACATGACCGTCGTCGGTGAGGCCGCCGACGGAAGCGAGGCGGTGGACCTCACCCGCGCCCACCATCCCGACGTGGTCCTGATGGACATCCGGATGCCCGGGACCGACGGCCTGGCCGCGACCGCGGCCATCTGCGCCGACCCCGAACTGACGGACACCCGCGTCCTCATCCTCACCACCTTCGAGAACGACCAGTACGTCGCCGAGGCCATCCGCGCGGGCGCGAGCGGCTTTCTGGGCAAGGACGTCAGCACCGACGTGCTCCTCACCGGCATACGTACAGTGGCCGGGGGCGAATCCCTGCTCTCACCCCTCGCGACCCGCGCACTCATCACGCGCTTCCTGGCCGCGCCCGACCCCGAGAAGCGGCTCGCGTCCCCCGAGCGTCTCAGCGATCTCACCCCCCGCGAACGCGAGGTGATGGCCCTGGCCGCGCACGGTATGTCCAACACCGACATCGCCGAGGAACTCTTCATCAGCCCCCTGACCATCCGCAGCCACATCCAGCGCGCCATGACGAAGCTCGACGCCCGCGACCGCGCACAACTCGTCGTGATCGCCTACCAGAGCGGCCTCGTACAAGCCTGACCGCCGCTGTGCGAGCACGACGGCGCCCGGTCGGTATCCGGCGGGCGCGGGCCAGCGGCGTTCGACGCGGTTCGAGTCCGGTCCGGCGGTGAACTCGTCGGGGAGCGTCTCGTCGTCTTAGACCTTGGCGCGGTTCGATGCCCCGGCGCAGGCGGTGGGCGGCCGGGAACCACCCTGTCCACCGGTCGCGCGGTGAAGCCGAGCGCGCTGAGCCGGACCGCGAGGTGATCCGCTGTGGTCACGGCTCGTCCGTGGTGTCGGACCTGACAGCGGCGTACAGGACCGGGCGCTCGCTGGTCTGTGCAACTGTCCCGTTCCCGGTCAGCTTGGTCAGCGCGTTGGCGACGGCGCCGCTGAACCGGCCGAGGCCCTTGCCGATGGCGACCGGGCCGAATTCGGTTCCCGAGTGAGCGAGTAGGTGCTCGGAGGCCATCTCACGCGAGGGGCCTCGGCCGGTGAACACCCGGTTGAGGCCCAGGTACCCGACCTGCGTCGATGATCCCCGTCGAGAACGTCAGCGCGAGCATGAACCCGACGAGGCGTTCGTCCGGCGTCGGCGCCACCCGGCTCAACCGGTGGCGCGGTCGGCGGCGCCCGCGACCTCCGGCAGGGTGATCGCGTTGGAGGCCTCGCGAGTCGCCGCCCCCAGGTCGCCGCCGCCGGGCCTGCGGCTGGACAGCCCCCGCAACACCTCGTTGCGCCGGAGCAGGGCCTCCTCGGTGGCCGGCAGCACCGTCAGCGATCCGCTCAGCGCCAGGTCCTGGGACTTCACCATGAAGGCCCGGCAGGAGCGGTCGTACTCGGCGAAGGCCGCGGTGTGGTCGGCGTTGTTCGCCAGGGCCGTGGCCAGGCAGTACGAGCCGATCAGCGCCATGCTCGTGCCCTGGCCGGACAGGAACGCCGGTGCGAAACACGAGTCGCCGACAAGCGCCACCCGGTCCTTGCTCCACTCGTCCATCCGGATCTGCCCGACGCTGTCGAAGTAGAGGTCGTCGGTGGACCGCATGGCCGCCACGATCTCGGGGATCCGCCAGCCCTCGTTCCGGTACGCGCGGGCCACGAGGTCGCATTGCCCGTCGAAGTCGGTCTCCCGCAGGGCGTCGGGGTCGTCCTGCCGGAAGGCGAGGAACGCCTGCCCGGGCCCGCCGGGCGTCGTCCGGCCGAACGCCGCTGTCAGCCCGGGGACGTTGTACATCGTGGACCGCTGGGGCTCCGCCCCGAACTCGTCGACGGTGAAGATCGCCACGGTGTAGCCGAGGTAGCGGCTGAACCGGCTCTCCTCGCCGAACACCAGCCGGCGGGTGTTCGAGTGGATGCCATCGGCCCCGACGACGATGTCGAAGGTGCGCGGAGCTCCTCGCGTGAACGTCACGTCGACCCCGCTGTCGTGCGTGTCGAGGGTGGCGATCGAGTCGTTGAAGACGTACTCCACGTCGTCGCGGGTGTGGGCGTACAGGACGGTGGTGACCTCGCCCCGGGCGATCTCGAGGTCCTCGGGGTTGACCTGGCTCACGTAGTCCACGGTGTTGATCGACGCGATCTCGCGACCGTCCTTGTCGACGAAGGTGATGTTCTGCGGCGGGGTTCGCACGGCCTGGAGCTCGTCGTAGATCCCCATGCGCTTGACGACGTCGACTGCGGCTCCGCGGATGTCGATGTTGTACCCGCCGCCCCGCACGGCCGGCGAGCGCTCCACCACCGTGACGTCGAAGCCGTAGCGGTGCAGCCAGAACGCCAGCGCCGGGCCGGCGATGCTGGCGCCCGAGATCAGGGCTGTTCGAGGTGCTGTGTGGTTCATCGTCTGCTCCGTGAGATGGTCGAGGTGGCGATCGGCGGTCGGTGGTCGGTGGGTCATCGGCCGGCGGGCCGTCCGTGCACGAACTCTCGAACGACCCCCGCCACCAGCTGCGGGAATTCGGTGGCTATCCCATGGCGTCCGCCGTCGATCAGCTCCAGGCGCGAGTCCGGGATCCGCCGGGCCATCTCCTGGGCCGCCTCGACGCGGATCAGGGGATCGTCGGTGCCGTGGATCAGCAGGGTCGGCACGCTGAGGCCGGCCAGCGCGTCGAGGACGTCGTGCGTGGAGACGGCCGCCGTGCGCCGGGCGTTCTGCTCGGGCGTCCGGGGAGTCAGGACGCTTCGGGCGCGGTCGAGCAGGCCCGGGTCGTCGGCCTGGCCGCGGGGCGTGATGAGCATGTCGACCATGAACCCGCGCCGTTCCTCCGGATCGAGCTGGAGCAGGGTCGCCATCCCCGGCCCGCCGAAGTCGGCGTTCGGCGGGCAGGCGGCCAGCGAGAGGCTGGTGAACCGCTCCGGATGACCCAGTGCCGCGTGCATGGCGACGATGCCGCCGTACGACGTGCCGAAGAGGTGCGCACGCTCGTATCCGAGGGCGCCGACCAGGTCGGCCAGGTCCGTGCCCAGGTCGTCGATCGTGTACGGGTCGCCGGGGTTGACCGTGTCGCCGGTGTCGCGCTGGTCGTAGGAGATGGCGCGGATGCCGGCTCCCAGGAACGGTCGCAGGGCGGTGAACTGGGTGCGGTCGCTCTCGCCGCCGTGCACCAGTATCAGCGGCTCGCCTGTGCCCGACTCGGTGTACGCGACCTGCATCGCGCCGACGACCACTCTCTGGGGTGTCTGAACTGTCATGGCTGACCTCTCTGTCGCTCTGCTGGTGTGTGTCATCGGCGGGTCATCGACTCGACGTGCGGGATCGAGGCGATGAGCCGCTGTGTGTAGGGGTGCTGGGGGTCGTCGAGGAGCTTCTCGGTGGCGGCGTGCTCGACGATCGCGCCGTCCTTGAGCACGTAGACGCGGTCGGTGACCTGCCGCACGACCGCGAGGTCGTGGGTGATGAACACGTACGCGAGGCCGAGGTCGGCCTGCAATTCCCTCAGCAGGTTGAGGATGTGCGCCTGGACGGACACGTCGAGCGCGGACACCACCTCGTCGCACACGACCACCTGGGGGTCGCGCGCCAGCGCTCGGGCGATCGCGACGCGTTGCCGTTCGCCGCCTGACAGCTGCGCCGGCATGCGGCCGGCGTAGTCGGCTGCCAGGCCCACGCGTTCGAGCAGCTCGTCGATACGGCGCGGGACGTCCGCCTTGTCGGTCAGCCGGAGACCGTCGCGCAGGGCCGAGCCGACCGAGCGCTGGGGGTTCAGCGTCGAGTAGGGGTCCTGGAACGCCATCTGGACCGTGGACCGGACCGTGTTCCAGCCGGCCTTGGAGACCCGCGCGGCGGCGAGGTCGACACCGGCCACGCGGATCGCGCCGGACGTGGGCCGGGTGAGCCCCACCATCATGCGCGCCAGCGTGGTCTTCCCGGAGCCGGATTCACCGACCAGCCCGACGCTCTCGCCCCGGAAGACGTCCACGTCCGCGCCCACGACGGCGACCTTGTCGCCGTAGCTGCGCCGGGCGCCCCGGGTGCTGATGATCGGCGCCGATCCGTCGTCGGTACGCGCAGGCGTGACGACCGCCCGCCGGTCCCGGCGCAGGGCCGCGACCAGGTCCGGTGCGATCTCGCCGGCGCGGATGCACCGCACGGCATGACCGGAGCCGGCGGCCTCCAGGGGCGGGTGCGCGGCCGCGCACTCCGGCGCGGCCCACTGACATCGCGGGGCGAACCGGCAGCCCGGCGGCCACGAGCCCGGCGCTGGGACGGAGCCCGGGATGTTCGCCAGGCTCGCCAGGCGGCGGTCGATCGGGGGGTCGGCCTGGATCAGGTTGGCGGTGTAGGGATGTCGCGGAGCCGCGACCAGGTCGTCGGGCCGGCCGGTCTCGATGATCTCGCCGGCGTACATGACGTACACGCGGTCGCAGACCGAGAATGCGACGCGCAGGTCATGGGTGATCAGGATGAGGCCCAGCCCGTGCGTGTCGCGGAGTCTGCTGAGCAGCTCCAGGATCTCCTTCTGCGTGGTGACATCGAGCGCGGTCGTGGGCTCGTCGGCGATGAGGACCCGAGGGTTCTCGGCGATGGCCGCAGCGATCGCGACGCGCTGGCGCATGCCGCCCGACAGCTCGAACGGATACCGGTCGGCGACGGCCGGGTCGGCGATGCCCACCTCGGCCAGGCGGGCCCGCGCCTGCTCCTTCCTCGCCTGTGACGAGAGGCGCCTCCCGTTCTCGCCGCGCAGCTTGGCCGTGATCTGCTCGCCACAACGGCTGATGGGGTTCAGCATCGTGAAGGGGTCCTGCATCACGAACGCCAGCTCGCCGCCGCGCATCCGCTGCGCCTCCCGGCGGCTCAGGCCGACCAGGAGCTCGCCGTTGAGCTCGACCGCGCCTTTCGCGTCCAGCCCCTGCGGCAGCAGGTCGAGTATGGCCCGTGCCGTGATGGACTTGCCGCTGCCGGACTCTCCGACGATTGCGATGGACTCGCCGGCACCGACCTGGACGCTCACGTCGTCGGTGATCGACACCGGCCGGCCGGCTCGATGGCCGACGACGCTCAGGCCCGTGGACCGGATGGCCGGGACCGCCGGAGTCGTGCTCCGCACTCTGTTCATCGTGACCGACCCGCCTTCTCGTACTTCGTGTAGAGCCAGTCCCCGATCAGGTTGGCGGAGACCGCGAGGGCGACAAGGGACAGTCCTGGTCCGGCCGCCGCCCAGACGTTCGACGAGAGCGCGGACCGGTTCTCGGCCAGCATCAGACCCCAGTCGGGAGAGCCGGGCGCGACTCCGAGTCCGAGGAACGACAGCGACGACAGCTCGACGATCGCGAAGGTGACCTGGAGGAAGAACGAGGTCACGATGAGCGGGCTGATGGCCGGCACCAGCTGCGTCAGGAGGATCCTGGGGGTCGAGATCCCGGACATCTTGGCGGCTTCGATGTACGGGAGGTTCACCCGTTCGAGGACCGCGGCGCGCAGGAGGCGGATGTTGCTCGGCAGGCCGAATACCGTCAGCACCGCGATCGACAGGGCGAAGCCTCCGCCGACGACACCTACGATGACGATCGCGACGGTCAGCGACGGGATCGAGTAGAGGACGTCGTTGACGCGTCCGATGACCGCGTCGACCCGTCCGCCGGCGTATCCGGCCAGCACCGCGAGGGCGGTGCTGATCAGCACGGCTCCCGCCGCGATGGCAAGCGGCGCGAGGACCGCGGTCCGGGCGCCCGCGATGATCCTTGAGGCGATGTCGCGGCCGAGCTGGTCGGTGCCGAGGAGGTGGTCGAGGCTCGGTCCCTGGAACGACTTCGCCGGATCGATGAACGCTGGATCGTGCGGCGCGACGAACGGGGCGATTACGCAGATCACCGCGAGGGCCATGAACACGATCGAGATGCCCACCGTGACCGGGAGCTTGAGTCGTCCAGCCGAACGGCGCCACGGGGAGACCCGTCCGCCGGTCAACACATTGGCGTTGGTCATGAGGGAGTCTCCAGACCTTTGCGCAGCCGGGGATCGATGACGAAGCACAGGATGTCGACGACGAGGTTGATGACCACGACCATCACGGCGACCACGAGCGTCACGCCCTGCACGATCGGGATGTCGCGCATCGTGATGCCGGTGATCAGCAGGGTGCCGATGCCCTGCAGGCCGTACACCTGCTCCACGACGACCAGTCCGCCCGTCATGGCGACGAGGACCGCACCGGCCAGGGTGATCATCTGGACGCCGGAGTTCTTCAGCACGATCGTCCGGATGATGTAGCGCGACGAGAGCCCTCTGGACCGGGCGAACGTCACCTGGTCCTCTTCGAGGACCTGCCCGAACCGGATCCGGGCGAAGCGGGTGGTGGAGGCCATCAGCACGATGGTCGTCGTGAGCACGGGCAGGATCAGGTGGGTGACGGTGTCCAGTCCGCCTTCTCCGGCGCCCAGGGTGGGCAGCCAGCCGAGCTCCACACCGAAGACGTACGACAGCAGGACGCCGGTCGCGAAGACCGGTGAGCTCGCGCCGACGACGGTGAATCCGATGACGGCCCGGTCGGCACGGCTGCCCTGGCGGCGCGCCGTGTAGAGACCGAGCATCCCGCCGATGACGGTCGACAGCACCCACGTGGCGAGGAGCAGCGGGAGCGTCACCCCCGCCGCCGTCGCGATCGAGGTCGAGACGGGCTCGCGGCGCGTGTACGACGTGCCGAGGTCGCCCTGCAGCAGGGACGTCAGGAAGCTGACGTACTGCTGCCACAGAGGGTCGTTGAGGTTGTTGGCCTCGCGGATCGCCTCCAGGAGCTCGGGAGTGGCCTCCCGCCCTCCGATCGCCTGCTCCGGCCCGCCCGGAGCCGCGTGGATGAAGGCGAAGATCAGGATCGTGACGACGAACAGCACGGCCACGGCCGCAGCCAGCCGTTGCAGGATCATCCGCGCCAGCGGTGGGATCACCCACCGCCGGGGCGCGAGCGCCGGGCTCATGAGGTCTTGGCTCATGACGTGAGGTTCTCGGTCCAGCGGGTCATGTACCAGAAGGTGTCGAAGTCCTCCAGCGCCATGCCGTCCCGGAAGAAGGCGTAGACCTTCGGGGTGAGCAGCGGCACCATCGGCAGGTCGGTGGCGGCGGTGGACAGCGCCTCCATCAGCACCGGGACCCGGGTCGGGTCCTCGATGTCGAGCTTCTGGTAGTCGCTGAGCAGCGCCGCGACCTCGGAGTTGTCGTATCGTGCCGCGTTGCCGAACAGGCCGGGGGTGAGGACGTTCTTCGGGATGTTGAGCGGATCGGGCGTGCCGCCGTTCCACGAGTCGACCGACAGTCCGTCCGCGGTGTGCTTGAAGTAGACGGCGTCACCGTGACCCTGCTGGTCGAGCGCCTTGACCTTCACCTTCACGCCGATCTCAGCGAGGTCCTGTCCCATGGTCTGGGCGATGAGCGACTGGCTCGGATCGCCCTGGTCGACCGGGATCTGGACGGCGAAACCGTCCGGCCGG
This sequence comes from Streptomyces sp. NPDC058665, assembly GCF_042714995.1. Classification (NCBI taxonomy): domain Bacteria; kingdom Bacillati; phylum Actinomycetota; class Actinomycetes; order Kitasatosporales; family Streptomycetaceae; genus Streptomyces; species Streptomyces sp. NPDC058665. The sequence continues at coordinate 6,560 of NZ_JBHXRX010000047.1, read as the reverse complement.
CTCGACTGCGCCAGCTCGGCGCGAGCGGCGTCGAGGTCGAACGCCAGGTCGGACTCCAGCGCCGCGTAGGCCTGCTTTACCTCGGCGGGATCACCGGCTGCGGCCATGATCGGCTCGGGGACCAGCGTCGAGGCGAGCATGGCCCGGCCGCCGAAGACGCCGTCGACCAGTGCCGGCCGGTTGATCGCGTGCATGATGGCCCGGCGCACGTGGACGTCGTCGAACGGGGGCTTCTCGGTGTCGAAGTTCACCCGGTAGATGGCCAGGTCCGGGGCTTCCTGCCCGGTGAACCCGTCGAGGTCCTCGAACGACCCGATCTGGCTCAGCGGCGGGTTCACGACCCCGTCGAACTCCCCGGTCTGGAGCGCGACCACGCGCGCCGCGTCGTCCTTGGCCACCTCCATCGTGATGCTGCTGAAGCGCGGCGGGTCGCCTCGGTAGTCCTCGTTGGCGACGAGGGTGGTCTTGGACTGGGGGGCGAACCGGTCGAACACATACGGGCCGGTGCCGATCTGCGGCACGTCGGGGGTGCCGACGGTGTCTCCGTGCTTCTCGTAATACGCCTTGCTGACGATGCCGACCTTGGCGATCGTGTAGCGGAACTGCGGGTCCGGTGCCGCCAGGGTGATCACGATCTTGTCGGTGCCGCGGGTCTCGATGCTGTCGACCTGCGACCACGCGGCCGCGGTGTACGACGTGGAGTCGTCGGCGCTGTGCAGCTCGTACGAGAACTTGACGTCGTCGACGGTGAGCGGGCTGCCGTCGGAGAACGTCACGCCCTTCCGGAGCGTGTACTCGTAGACCGTGCGCGACGGGTTGGTCGCCGAGCTGGCGAGGTTGGGAACCACTGAGCCATCACTCTGGTAGGTCATCAGCGGCTCGTTGACCAGTAGCTGGGCGGCCAGCATCTGCGAGGCTGTTTGACGGGTGTCCCACGACGCGGGCGCCGACGGGACGATGATCTTCAGCTCGTCGTCGGCCGCGCCACTCGTGCCCGAGGACGAGCACGCTGCGGCAAGCACAGAGACGAGCGTGACCACGAGGACGACACCTGGTCGCCAGGTGGTCCTGCTCCTTGACGTAATCATCATTCGGTTCCTTCGGGGACTGACCAGCTACGCCGGTTTCGGGCCTGGGTCAAAAGCAATGCGGGGAGTATTGCATCCAATTTCAAGGAACGGAACAGACGAAACAAACTGTTTCCATGGGGTGCCGCGCGACCCCGGGCGACCGGTCCGCTCACCGGCCGACGCTGTACCCCTGGGCGCCACGAGGGTTCGCCGCAGCGGTCAGCAGCCCGGTCGACGGTTCCCGGCTGACCGAAGAAAGGCGCCCGAGGGACCACTCGCCGGCGCGCGTCACGACATGCCCGCGACGGACCAGGGCTTCGATCAGGTCGTCGCCAAGCCGGTCCTCGACCACGGCGCCCGCGGGCGTCCAGGTGCGTGGCCAGAAGCTGCTGGGGAAGCTCGTCGTATGGAACGCCGGAGCCTCGATCGCCTGCTGTGGACTCAGGCCGCCCACCAGCGTGTTGACCAGGTAGACGGCCTGCCACTGGTCCTGCTGGTCACCGCCCGGCGTGCCCAGGGCGCTCACGACGGCGCCGTCGCGCACCAGCATCGTGGGGGTCAGCGTCGTCCGCGGCCGGTGTCCGGCGCGCAGCGCTGACGGACTGCCCTCGTCCAGCCAGCACATCTGCAGCCGGGTGCCGAGCGCGAACCCCAGGCCGGGGACGGCCGGCGAGGACTGCAGCCAGCCGCCCGAAGCGGTCGCGGACACCGCGTTGCCCCACCGGTCGATGATGTCCAGATGGCAGGTGTCGCCCGGCAGTGAACCCGAGACGGAGACAGTCGGCTCGCCCACGCCGGCCGGCCCTGCCGCCGTCTCGTCCGCCGTCGCGAACGAAACGAGCACCGGCTCGTCCTGGCCTGCCAGACGGCCCGGCCGGACTCGGTCCGACGCCGTCGGCCCGATCAGCGACCGGCGCTCCTTCGCGTACTCGGCCGAGAGCAGATCGTCCAGGTCGTGCACCGACAGCCCCTCGCCGTAATAGGCCTCGCGGTCGGCCATCGCCAGCTTGAGGGCTTCGATCACGTGGTGGACCCCGGTATCGGTCGTGAGATCCAGCTCGGCATCGTCGTATCCGTCGAGAATGGCCAGCGTCTGGAGCAGCACCGGCCCCTGCGACCACGGACCCGCCTTGAGCACCTGCGTGCCCCGGAACGAACCGACGACCGGGTCCTCGTAAGTGGCCCGGAAGCCGGCCATGTCATCCAGGGTGAGGACTCCACGGTGCACTGTTCCCGACGAGTGCAGGTGCGGCGTCGACCGGACGAAGCCGGCGATCGTCTCGGCCACGAACCCCGATCGCCAGATCGCGCGGGCGGCATCGATGCGGTCGGCGCGGCTCGCCCTCTCGCCGGCCCGGCTCGACGACTCCGCCACGAGCCGGGCGAGTGTGGCCGCGTAATCCGCGTTGCGGACGACGGCACCGGCCTCCGGAGCGGCCCCGTCCGTCAGCCAGAGCGCTGCCGACGAGGGCCAGCTCTCCCGGAACAACGGTGCCACGGCCGCGATCGTCTCTGCCGCACGTTCGATGATCTGGTGCCCGGAACCGGCGTAGTGAACGGCGTACTCGAGGAGATCGGCCAGGTCCCACGTGCCGTGGTCTCGCAGCATCAGCAGCCACGCGTCGACGGCGCCGGGGACCGCTGCCGCGAGTGCGCCCGCCCCCGGCACCCCGTCCAGGCCCTCGGCGGCGAAGTGATCGATCGAGGCTCCCTTCGGCGCCGGCCCCTGACCCACCAGGACCCGCGGCGGCGAGCCGACGGGAGCGATCAGCGCGACGAGGTCGCCACCCGGCCCGTTGAGGTGGGGCTCGACCACGTGGAGCACGAACGCCGCGGCGAACGCCGCGTCGAAGGCGTTGCCGCCGCGTTCGAGAACCGCCTGCGCGGACGACGAGGCGAGCCAGTGGGTGGAGGCGCACATGCCGAAGGAACCCGTCAGGTCCGGACGGGCTTGGAAGGCCTGGCTGGCACTACTGGTCACGTCTTGTCCCCTCATCAAGTCTGCATCTATACTGATGCAGATTGGATGCAATAATAGGCGCGTCCGATACTCATCGCGCAAGCCCGGCACCGGCCGGCCTCACACCTCCAGAGAGGGACACATGACCGCGACCCCAGACCGGCACTCGGTCTCCGGATTTCCCACCACACCTGGCGACGAGCTGGTCTTCGAGAACGACCGCGTGCGGGTCTGGGCCATGAACCTCGAGGCCGGTGGCATGTTCGACTTCCACGAGCACCAGCACGACCACCTGATCCTGTGGCCGAACGCGGGCCGTGCGGAGGCCCAGGAGCACGGCCAGGACGACTGGCCCATCTCCCAGCACGCGGAGCGGGGGTTCGTGTTCTTCAAGACTGTTGGACGCGGCGGGCCCCTTCCCCCGCACCGCATCCGGAACCTTGAGGACCACCCGGTGACGCACTACATCATCGAGCTGATCGGCGAGGAGTCCCCGTCAGAGGGACGCAAGTCGGAGACCAATGGACGGGGTACGACGACCCGGCCGCACACGGTGTCCGCCTCCGGCACCGACGACTGAGCATGCGGGCCCTCGCCGAGCGCCGTCACGTGCCGACACGGACCGGACCCGCGAGTCGGCGCCCGTGAGGAGAGCACGGAGCACCCGTCATCGCACCACCCTCGCGGTTCTCACGGTGTCCGTCACGAGCTTCGCGCTGCTCCAGTCGCTGGTGACGCCCGTCCTGTCAGAGCTGCGGACCGAGCTTGGCACCGACCAGCGGACCGTCACCTGGGTCATGACCGCCTACCTGCTGTCGGCTTCGATCTGCACTCCCCTCATCGGCCGCATCGGCGACCGGGTCGGCAAGCGGCGCATGCTGGTCGGCGCGCTCGCCGGACTCTCCGTCGGGTCGCTCGTGGCGGGCCTGGCCGGCAGCATCGAGGTCATGATCGCCGGCCGGGTGATCCAGGGCGTCGGCGGCGGGGTGCTGCCGCTGGCGTTCGGGATCGTCCGCGACGAGCTGCCGGCGAGACGGGCTCCGGGTGCCATTGGCCTGCTGGCCTCACTCGGCGCCGTCGGTGGCGGCATCGGCATCGTCCTGGCCGGCCCGATCGTGAACGTCCTGGGCCACCACTGGCTCTTCTGGCTCCCTGCGGCTGTCACGGGCGTCACCGCGGCGCTCGCCCACATGATCGTCCCCGACTCGCCCGGCCGGCGAGCCGGCACGATCAGCCTGGCACCCGCGCTCCTGCTGTCGGGCTGGCTGGCCAGCCTGCTGATCGCCGTGAGCCAGGGGAACACCTGGGGCTGGGCGTCCGCACCGACTCTGGGGCTGCTGCTCGGCGCCGTCGTGCTCGGTGCGGCATGGATCACCGTCGAACGGCGCTCGTCGTCGGCGCTCATCGACCCGGCCATGATGCGGCTGACCGCGGTGTGGACGACCAACGCGGTCAGCCTCCTCGTCGGGTTCGGGATGTATGCGGCGTACGCCTTCCTTCCCCAGTTCGCCCAGACCCCCCATGCCACCGGATACGGGCTCGGAGCCTCGATCACCGAGTCCGGGATCATGCTGCTGCCGATGGCCGTCACGATGTTTTCCGCCGGGCTGCTCTCGGGCACGCTCGTCAGGTCGACCGAGCCCAGGACCGTCGTGGTGGTGGGCTGCCTCATCTCCGCGACGGCCACCGCGGCGCTCGCCCTCGCCCACGACGAGAAGTGGATGCACTACGTCGCGAACGCGGTCATGGGGGTGGGCACGGGTCTCGTGCTGGCCTGCCTGTCCAACCTCGTCGTCGCGGCGGTGCCCCAGGAGCAGACCGGCGCGGCCAGCGGCGTCAACGCCAATGTCCGCACGATCGGCGGATCCCTCGGCACCGCCGTGATGGCCGGTATCGTGACCGCCAGCCCGCGCGCGGACGGACTGCCGCGGGAGGCCGGCTACGCGAACGGGCTCCTCGCGCTCGCGGCCTCGCTCGTCGCCGCGGCGTTCCTGGCGCTGCTGATCCCGCGCGCGGCCCGAGGCGGGCGTGGTCGCGACCGGCATCACGACAAGGCCGAGCATGCCTTGGAGGGCGCGCCCTGACGGCGACCTCCCGTGACCAGCAGGTCGCATCTCATTTGGCCAGAACCAGATGCAATAGGGGGCACCGTTCGCGGTGCCGTATTGGTATCGTTGTGTGCTGGAAGCCGCCGTCCCTCCGAGGAAACGTCATGACTGTTTTGCCCACGAACCTCGCTGCGAACCAGGGGGCCGAACCGATCAGTGACCACATCGTCGCGGTGCTGCAGCGACGAATCCTCGCCGGCGAGATCCCGATCGGCGCCTGGCTGCGGCACGGCGCCCTGGCCGAGGAGTTCGGCGTCAGTCGCACCCCGGTGCGGGAGGCCCTGAGGATCCTCCACTCACAAGGCGTCGTCACCATCGACCCGCACCGCGGCGCTCGCGTCAACGGGCACTCGGGCAAGGACATCCGCGAGATCGGCGCCGTCCGTGCCGAGCTGGAAGGCTATGCGGCCGAGCTGGCGACCGAACGGATCAACGACGCGCAGCTCAAGCGCATGCTCGACGCCTGGAAGGGCTTCGGCGAAGCCATACAGCAACTGGGCGCGAGCGAAGGAGACCAACGTACCCAGGCGCAGCGCTGGGCCGATTCCAACCACGAGTTCCACTCGGTGATCGTCGAGGCGTCGTGCAACCGACAGCTCGCCCTCACCATCGCCGAGCTCAGGCGGCGCCTTCCGCACAACCTCTCCTACGGCGCCTACGCCAACAACTCCCGCCTCCTGCTCAGGAACCTCCAGCAGCACGAGGGCGTGGCCGCGGCCATCGTCGACCACAACCCGCGGCTGGCCCGCAAGCGGATGACCGCGCATCTGCGGGCCTCCAACGAGGCCACCGCGCGATGGGTCGAGAGCAACAAGACCCGGAACTGAGCGACGGACAGGGTGGGTTCCTGGTGACGCTTCCCCTTGTACACACGCGCCGAACTCGGCGTGGACGCCCACGGCAGGGTCGGTCTGCCGGGCTTCGGCGACCAGTGCGTCCTGTACGAGTTGGGCGGCCCGGCGGGCGGCGCGTTCGGGACGAGACAGCGCTTCCAGGCATCGGCCGGCCCGCAGCCCGGTCAACGGCACCAGGGCGAACCGGCCAGCCGCTCGTTCCCGCGAACTGTACCGGGGCAGTAGGGCGATTCCGCGCTCCTGCGCCACCAGTTTCTCGATCAGAGGCAGGTGCGTTGAACAGACAATGATCTTGGGAGGGCGCCCGGTTTGCGTGCCGACTGCAGTGAGGATGCGGCCCAGTGAAAACCGCTTCGGGTACCCGATCCATGGCTCATCGATCACCTCATCGGCGCGTACCGAGTCGCGGTCGGCGAGCCGGTGACCGAGCGGGAGGGCCACGTCGACTGGCTCGCGGAGCAGGTGTAGCACCTCTAGGTCCTGTCCGGTGGATCTTCGCGGGCCCGGAACGCCTGGCACGGCACCTCGCCGCGTTGCCGAAGTGCCCACAGGAAACCACCCTGCGGGC
>NZ_JBHXRX010000046.1:13439-66482 GCF_042714995.1 Streptomyces sp. NPDC058665 | reverse complement strand
GGGGGGGCGCCTTGGGGGCCGGGGGGGGGGCGTGATCCTGGGGGGCGGGCGCGTTCGGCTCTTGTGGGCGCCGTAACTTTGGGGGGGAGACCGGGGGCTTACCCCCCGGGGCGGGGTTCACCCCCGGCGGGCGTCCGCCCCCCTGAGGGGGGCACCGCCCTCCCCTCAAGGCGGGTGATGGCTCGTCGGTGCCTCGATCGCGCGGCGGAGTCGAAGAGCCCGCGCGGTGCGATCGTGCTGGATCCTTCGGATCGCTTTTCGTACGGGACGTACCCCGGCGACGCCGCGAGGGCGCGTGCCAGGCGTCGTGAGCGGACGGCCGCAACATCGGCATCATCACGAACGTCGAGGTCCCGGCCGCCAAGAAGACGCGTGGCCACGGGTCTTCGCGAAGCCCCCGCCGGGCGGCCCTTCGTGGCTTTGCCAGTCCTTTACAACCCGTCCTGTCCCCGGCTCGTCTCTCCTCCCGATCTGTAGGCCCGCCCGCCGAATCCCCGTTCGGGCGGACGATGAAAGAGAGCGACTCATGCGCCGAACTGTCCTCAGTGCCATGGCACTTGCGAGCACCGCCGTGCTGGCGGGTACCGTGCCCGCCTTCGCCGACGCCGCCGCCCCGACCGCGACCCCGGTCCCCAGCACCCGCCCGACCCGGGAGGCCGCCCCCGCCCCCGCCGAGCCGTCGCAGGCCGTCCCCGCCCCGGCCAGGACCAGGACGCCCAGCCAGGTCGCCGTCGTACCGGAGGGCGCGCCCAATACCGGAGTGGCGCCCGCTGCCTCCAAGTCCGGTACCGACAGCGCCCTGATCGGGACCGGCGCCGCGGCCCTCGTCGCGGGCGGTGCGGCGGTCTACGTCGTACGCCGTCGGCGAGCGACCGGGGCGTGACCCCGCCCTCCAGGCGCGCCTTCACCGCCGCCGCGCTGGCCTCGCTGCTGGTGGGCTGCGGCGGCCCCGGTGCGGAGCGGGCCGCCACGGACGAGGATCGCTCCGGCGGCACACCACCTCCCGCCGCGAAGGCCCTCGCGCGCTCCGTCCCCGTCAGGCTGCTGATCCCGGCCATCGGGGTCGACACTCCGGTCATGGGGCTGGGGCTGGCCCCGGACGGCACCATGCGGGTGCCACCGATCACGGCGGACGACCGCGCGGGCTGGTACCGGCACTCGCCGACGCCCGGTCAGCTCGGCCCGTCGGTGGTCATCGGCCATGTCACGGTCGGTTCCTATGGCGACGGGGTCTTCCGGGACCTCGCCCGGCTGCGCCGGGGCGACACGGTCACGGCGCGCCTGGAGAACGGAGCGGCGGCGGAGTTCGCCGTCAGCTCCGTACGGAAGGTCGCCAAGGCGGACTTCCCGGCGGACGACGTGTACGGGGACGTGGACCGCCCGGAGCTGCGGCTCATCACCTGTGGCGGGCCCCGCACCGATGACGGCTATCTCGGCAACGTGATCGTCTTCGCCACGATGACCTCCGCGAACGGCCCCTGACGCGCCACCGGATCCCGGACCGAGGGAACGTACGCCCTCGGTCCGGACTCCTCACCTATGGGGCCGGGCCGGTGAGCCCTGCCACCCCCCCCACTGCGGCCACGACCATGGAGAGCGTTGAAACGGTCCCGCGACAAGGCAGCGTCCGACCTGTTCGCCGCCCTCTACCCGCGCCTCGCCGGCTGGTGCCGCCGTCTGGTCGACGACGACGAGACGGCGCACGAGATCGCCTCCGAGGCGTTCACGCGGCTCTGGGCGCGGTGGACGTCCGTGCAGGAGCCGCGCGGCTTCCTCTACGTCACCGCGGCCAACCTCGTACGGGACCACTGGCGCAAACTGGAGCGCGAACGCAAGGCCATCCGCCGCGTCACCTCCGAAGCCGCGGTCAGCCCGCACACCGAGCAGGCGGACCCTTCGGTACGTCTGCTCGTACAGTCACTCCCGGAACGACTGCGCGTCCCGATCCTGTTGCACTACTACGCCGACATGCCGATCCGGGAGGTGTCCGTGCTGACCGGACGCAAGGAAGGAACCGTCAAGGCCGACCTCCACGCGGCCCGCGAACTGCTCCGCGCCCACCTGAGGAGAAGCCTTGACCACACGCGCTGACGACGGGCCGGAGTTCGACCCCGACGACCCCATCGCTGTCATCCTGCGGCCCACGTCCGACTCCCTCGGCCCACCGCCCCGCCGGTACGAGACGATCCGCCGCAGTGCCGCCCGTCGCCGGCTGCTCCGGACCGCCGCCGGGGCCGGCCTCTCGTGCGCCGCCCTCGCCCTCGTCGCACTGCCGCTCCACCTCGCGACGACGTCCGACGGCCCGGCGTCCCCGACGGTCCCGCTCGCCCCGCCGTCGGCGACGCGTTCCTCGCCGGACCCGGCCCCACCACAGGTCACCCCGCGTCCCAGCGGAAGGACCGGCCCCCCGGAGAGCGCGCCCGCCCCGAGCGCCCGCACCCGCGAGACCACCCCCACCCGCGAGCCCGTCCCCCGTGCCCCGACGGCGACTCCCAGCCAGGCCCTCCACGAACGCGCCCCGTTCCGCGGCGGGCTCGCCCCCAGTCCGGAGAGTCCGCTACGGCAGTAGAGGCAGCAGACGGGGAGCGCCACCTCAGCGAGCGCTCAGCAGCGTGCGCGTCTCCTTGTCGATCTGGCGTGTCTCGCCCGTCGGCACGACGACCACCGGGACCTCCGCCTCCGGCGCGCTGACCAGATACGCGGGCGCCTCGTCGTCCTCCGGCGGCACCAGCAGGCCGCCCGCCACGCCCAGGATGCCCAGCCCCGCGCAGATCTCCTCGCGCACCTCCGGCTGGTCCTCGCCGATCCCGCCGGTGAACACCAGCGCGTCGATACGGTCCAGGGACGCGGCCATCGCCGCGATGCCGCTGCGGCAGTGGTGCGTGAAGACGTCCAGCGCCAGCGCCGCCCGTTCGTCGCCGGTCGCGCGGGCGCGTACCAGGTCGCGGGTGTCCCCGGACGTACCGGACAGGGCCAGCAGACCCGAACGGTGGTCGAGGGCGTCGTCGATGTCCCGCGCCGACAGACCGTGCCGGGTCTGGAGCCAGGTCAGGGCGCCCGGGTCGACGGCGCCGCTGCGATGGCTCATCACCAGGCCGTCCAGGGGAGTGAAACCCATGGTGGTGTCGACGCTCGCGCCGTCACGCACCGCGCACGCCGAGCAGCCGCCGCCGAGATGGGCGATGACGATCCGCAGGCTCTTCGGCCGCCGCCCGAGCAGTTCGGCGGTGCGGCCCAGCGCCCACGCGTAGGACAGACCGTGGAAGCCGTAGCGCCGCACACCGAACTCGCCGCGCCAGGTCTCGGGTACGGCGAACTCCCGGGCCGCCGCGGGCAGACCGGCGTGGAAGACGGTGTCGAAGCAGGCGACGTGCGGCACGTTCGGCAGCAGTTCCCGGGCCGCGTCGAGTACGCGCAGGGCCGGCGGCACATGCGAGGGAGCGAGGTCGGACGTGCGCTGGAGGGCGTCCCTGACCTCGTCGTCGACCAGGGTGTGGTGCCGCAGTTCCGGGCCGCCGTGCACGATCCGGTGTCCGACCGCGGTGGGCGCCGGCGCGTAGCGGAGCAGGTCGCGGAGTTGCCCGGCCATGTTGTCGCCCGGCGCCGACGTGTCGTCGTACGAGGCGAGTGCCGTGCCGTCGTTCGCGAAGACGGTCAGATGCACGCTGGAGGACCCGGCGTCCGCCACCAGCACGGGTTCACGCTCGTGATGGGCCACTACATGCCTTCCTTTCGGGTCTTGCTCTCAGCCCACGTCGCCGGTGCTGCGCCCGGTCGGCAGCAGCGCGCCGATGTCGACCGGCAGCGCGGCGGCGATCTTGTTCATCAGCTCGGGGGCGAGAGCGGCGTCCAGCACCTCCAGCACGGCCGCCGCCTCGCGGAGGGCCGCGTCGTCCGTGGTCCCGGCCCGGTCCGCGATCCGGCCCGTGAAGGCGACCAGGTCGAACCGTTCGCCGGAGCCCGCGCCCCGCCCCTCCGCGACGGCGAACTCCGCCGGCCGCCGCAGGTCGGCCGCCAGCTCGGGCGGCAGCTGCGCCGCGACGTGGTCGGCGAGCCCCGCCGGCAGCCGTTCGCCCAGTGTCCGCAGCACCGCCTGGGTCGCCCGCTCGGTGGATCCACGGTCCGGCAGCTGGGCGAGCGCCTGAATCTTGCCGATCATCTCGTCGTGGTGCATGGCGTGATCCTCTCCGGACGTCACTGGTCCCGGTGCCCGGCCCCGGATCCGCGGGCGGAACGCGAACGGGGGCGCCGACGAGGACCCGCGTGGCGCCCGCACACGGGCGGTCGCCGCCGGCACCGGGTGCGGCCCGCAGCCTCAGGGTGAGTCCGGGCCCGCGTTCCGGCAAGTTTGGGGCGGCGCCATTCGGCTACCCATGGAGGCGACCCGTACGAGCGGGACCACGGGCCCACGACCCCGCAGGCAGGAGAGGCACCATGCGTATCGGAATCATCGGAGCGGGCCGTATCGGCTCCACACTCGCCCGGCACTTCGCCGCCATCGGCCACGAGGTCGCCCTCGCGAACTCGCGCGGCCCCGAGACGCTGGCGGAGCTGGTCGCGGGCATGGACGGCCCCGTCCGGGCGGTCACGGCCGCGGAAGCTGCCCGGTTCGGCCAGGTGGTCGTCGTGTCGATCCCGTACGGGCACATCGGCGATCTGCCCGTCGCCGAGCTGCGCGACAAGGTCGTCGTGGACACGTGCAACTACTACCCGGACCGGGACGGCCACGAGCCCGACCTGGACGACGACTCCACCACCTCCAGCGAGAAGCTCCGGAACGCGACGGACTCGAACCTGGTCAAGGCGTTCAACGCGATCTACTGGGACGCCCTGCGCGACCGTGGCCGCCCCAAGGGCGACCCCGAACGCCTGGCCATCCCGATCTCCGGCGACGACGAGGAGGCCGTGGCGGTCGTGGCCGGACTGATCCGCGACATCGGCTTCGACCCGGTCAACGCCGGTCACCTCGGCGGGGGAGGCCGCAAGCACCAGCCCGGCACCGACGTCTACACCGCACAGCTGTCCGCCACCGAGCTGGACGCCCGGCTGCACATCGCGTGATGCCCTGCCTCGGCCTCCGCCTCGGCCTCCGCCTCGGCGCGAGGCGCCTCCGGCCACGTCGGAGCAGTACCGTGTGTGGCAGAGGAGGGACTAAAAAATGGCTACGGATACGGCTACAGAGAAGGCGATCCTCGCGGGCGGCTGCTTCTGGGGCATGCAGGATCTGATTCGCGGTCTGCCGGGGGTGATCTCCACCCGGGTCGGTTACACCGGGGGCGACGTCCCGAACGCGACGTACCGCAATCACGGAACGCACGCCGAGGGCATCGAGATCGTCTTCGATCCCGAGAAGACCAGCTACCGCCAGATCCTGGAGTACTTCTTCCAGATCCACGACCCCACGACGCTCAACCGTCAGGGCAACGACATCGGCCTCAGCTACCGGTCGGCCATCTACTACGCCGACGACGAGCAGAAGCGCGTCGCCGAGGACACCATCGCCGACGTCGAGGCCTCCGGCCTCTGGCCGGGGAAGGTCGTCACCGAGGTGGCCGAGGAGGGCCCCTTCTGGGAGGCGGAGCCCGAGCACCAGGACTATCTGGTCCGCTACCCCGACGGATACACGTGCCACTTCGTCCGGCCGGGCTGGAAGCTGCCGGTCCGCAGTGAGCGGTAGACACGCTCCAGCACCCTGATCGTTCGTCCCCGATCGCCGGCCAGGACCGTCACCGGTCCCTCCGGAGATCGGGGACACCGTTGTTCCGCCCCACCTGCCGGACTCAGACCGCGAAGACCTGTGCGTCGTCCGCGAACGCCTTGAACTCCAGCGCGTTGCCCGCGGGATCGAGCAGGAACATCGTCCACTGCTCGCCGGGCATCCCCTCGAAACGCACATACGGCTCGATGACGAACACCGTCCCCGCCGCACGGAGCCGGTCGGCCAGCTCGTGGAATTCCGGCGGAGTCAGCAGCAGTCCGAAGTGCGGCACGGGCACCTCGTGCCCGTCGACCTCGTTGTGCACGCCCTCGCCGCGGCCAGGAGCCAGATGCGTCACGAACTGGTGGCCGTGGAGATTCCAGTCCACCCAGGTCTCCGAGCTTCGGCCTTCCGCCAGGCCGAGTACGCCGCCGTAGAAGCGGCGCGCGGCGGCGAGATCGTCCACGGGTACGGCGAGATGGAAACGCGGTATGCGGGAGCCGGGGTCTGCCATGGGGGGTGTCTCCGCCCTTCGTCGCGGTCACGGGTCGCGTCGTTGGTCTCGTACAGGGGAACTGGTCACGGGCACTGTACGGAAGGCCCGTACCCTCACGTCGGTCTCTCCCGCACCACGTCCGCCGGCTTCTTGTCGTCCCGCAGCCCCAGGAAACGCGGGTGCCGCAGCATCCCGTCCCGTGTCCACTCGGTGAACGCGATCTGAGCGACGAGCCGGGGCTCCGACCAGTGCGGGGCCCGCTCCCTGATCACGTCGGCGAACGGCGAGCGGGGCGTCGAGGCCTCGTCGAGCCGTCTGCGGAGATCCAGGAGCGTCGCGTGGTCGTAGCCCGTCCCCACCTTGCCCGCGTACCGGAGCCGCCCGTCCTCGTAGTGGCCGAGGAGCAGCGCGCCGAAGCCGACGCGGGAGCGGGACGGCTCCGTGTAGCCGCCGATGACGAACTCCTGTCCCCGCTCGCACTTGAGCTTCAGCCACCCCGTCGAGCGCCGCGGCTCGTACCGCCCCGCCGCCCGCTTCGCGATCAGCCCCTCCCAGCCGTCGGCGCACGCCTGGTCCAGCAGCTCCTGGCCGCCCGCGTTGCGGTGCGGGGTGAAACGCAGTGGCGCCCGGTAGGTCAGGGCTCTGCGCAGCAGCGACTTGCGCGAGCGCAGCGAGATCGCGGTGAGATCGGCGCCGTCGAGCCGCAGCAGATCGAACAGGTAGTACGTGACGGCCACCCCGCTGGCCCGCGCCCGGCGGGCGTCGCTGATGCCCATCCGCTGCTGGAGCCGGGCGAAGTCGGTACGGCCGTGGGAGTACGCGACGACCTCCCCGTCCACCGTGAAGTCGGCGCACTCCTGCGCGGCGAGGGCGTCGACGATCTCCGGGTACGTCGCGTCGAGCCGGCGCCCGGTGCGCGACAGCAGCCGTACACCCGAGGTGTCGCGCACGGCGAGCACCCGGACGCCGTCCAGCTTGCGCTCGAAGATCCAGCCGTCGCCGAACAGCCGCCGGTCGGTCAGCGTGGCGAGCATCGGCGCGGACGCCAGCAGCGCGCCGGACCGGGCGGCGCCGAGCCTGCGCCGCTCGTCGGCGGGCAGTGTCTCCAGGAGGCTGCTCATCGGGCCTCGCCTCTCTCCGTGTCAGGGGTTACGGGGGGAGGCTCCCCGGGAAGGGGTGTGCGGTGCGCCTGCCGGCACGGCTGATCACCCGTTAGGGGCGGGCCCGGGGCAGCCGGACACCTCCTAGGAGGCGCGGTGCGCCGGCTGGAGGCCCGCGTACACCCCGCCGCTCGTCATCAGGGACTCGTGCGTGCCGACCTCCGCGATCCGGCCGTGCTCCATCACCACGATGGTGTCCGCGCCCCGGATCGTGGACAGCCGGTGGGCGACGACGAAGACGGTACGGCCGTCGACCAGCCGCGCCAGCGCCTCCTGCACCAGCGCCTCCGAGCGGGTGTCGAGGGCGGATGTGGCCTCGTCCAGGACGAGCACCCGGGGGTCGCGTATCAGCGCGCGGGCGATCGCGAGCCGCTGCTTCTGCCCACCGGACAGGCGCGCGCCCCGTTGTCCGACGACGGTGTCCAGACCGTCCGGCAGCCGGTCGACGAATTCGAGGGCGTTCGCGTCGCGCAGCGCCCGCCGCACGGTCGCCTCGTCCGTGCCGTCGAGACCGTAGGTGACGTTCTCCCGGATCGTGCCCTCGAACAGGATCGACTCCTGCGGTACGACGGACAGGAACCGGCGGTAGCTGCGCAGGTCGAGGGAGGCCATGTCCGTGCCGTCCAGCAGGATGCGGCCGGAGGTGGGGCGGATGAAGCCGATGAGGAGGTTGAGTACGGTCGACTTGCCCGCGCCGGACGCGCCGACCAGGGCGATGGTCTGGCCCGGCCTCGCGGAGAGGGTGAAATCGGCCACCGCGGTGTCGGGCGATCCCTCGTACTGGAAACCCACGCCCTCGAAATCGATCCGTCCGGCCACCGAACCGACCTGCTCCTTGCCCGCGTTGCTCTCCAGATCGGGAGCCTGGAGGACCTCGCCCGCCGACCGTACGGACTCAAGTCCCTTGCTGATGACGGGCGCCAGCCCGAGCAGGGTCACCATCGAGGTGGTCAGAGTGGTGAAGAAGGCGCTCAGCATGACGACGTCGCCCGCCGTGATGGGCAGCAGACCGTGGTACGCGACGAGCGCCGAGCCCGCGAGACACGCCACGCCAAGGGAGTTGAGCAGGATCCACGCGAGCGCGCCGAAGCGCCCGTTGAGCAGATCGAGCCGCACCCCGGCCGCGAGCACCTGCCGCAGCGAGCCGTCGATACGGACCATCGCCGCGCCTTCGAGACCGTGCGCACGCGTGATCGGGATCAGCGACGTCATCTCGCTCACGCGCGACGACATCCGCTCCACCTCGTGGCGGAACGCGGCGTTGTGGCTGTGGAGGCGTCCGCGCAGCCGCACGATCAGAAAACCGGCGGCCGGGACGACGAGCAGGAAGACGGGAAGGAACGACGGTACGCGCACCCCGATCACGACGAGACCGCCGACGAGCGTGATGACGGCGGCCAGCCCCATGTCCGAGGACTGCTGCACCATCTGCTCCACCGTCTCCACGTCCCTGACCACCTTGGCCTGGAGGACGCCCGCGCTCACCCGCGAGTGGTAGCCGATCGACAGCTGCTGCATACGGCGGCAGAGCGCGTCCCGCAGCGCCATGCCCACCCGCCGTACGCTCCCGGCCAGACAGCGCACATAGAGCAGATGCAGCGGGAAGTTGAGGATCAGGACCACGAGCAGCACGCCCGCGTTGATCCAGATGCCGGAGACCGGGCCGTGCTGCACGACGGTGTCGATGATGTTCGCGGTGATCAGGGGAAGCAGCCAGATCGGGCTGTGCTTCCCGGTGAACGCGAGGACGGCGAGCGCGAGACGAGGGCGGTCGGGACGGAAGAGATAGCCGAGGGTCCGTACGGGATGTTCACCCCGGTAGCGGTGGTCGAGCGCCGCGGATGACGGGGTGGAGGAGACCGGTCGCTGCATGTGCCAAGCAAATCCCGCCCCTCGCGGCCGTGCAACCCCCTCCCGGGCCGCCCACCTCAGCCGGCGAACGGCGTGCCGGGGACGCCCTGCCCCGCGTCCGGCAGGACGAGGAGCGAGCCGGTCAGCGGGTGCGGGCCGGCCAGACCGACGCGGGCCGTGGTGATGTAGAGGTCGCGCAGCCCGGGACCGCCGAAGGCGCACGATGTGGGCCGCAGGACGGGCAGTTCGACGGTACGGTCCAACTCGCCGTCCGGCGTGTAGCGGCGGATCGCCGCGCCGTCCCACAGCGCGACCCAGACGCAGCCGTCCGCGTCGACGGTCAGCCCGTCCGGGTGCCCGGCGCCGGGCTCGATCGTCGCCAACGGGCCCTGGTCGACCAGCGGTTCGCCGGGGGAGTGCGTGTCGGCCCGGAACCGGTCGATCCGGCCCGTGGGGGTGTCGATGTAGTACATCGTCCGCCCGTCCGGACTCCAGCCGGTGCCGTTGCCGATGGTGACGGGCCGCGTGTCGGTCACGACTGGCGCGGACTCGCCCGGGGCCGACGGGTCACGCCCCACCCGGATCAGCGTCGCGCCGCCCGGCGTCTCGTCGTAGCGCATGCTGCCCGCCCACAGCGCGCCGTCGGGCGCGACGGCCGCGTCGTTGCCCCGGCGGCCCGGGACCGGGTCGTGCACCAGCCACGAGAAGTCGCCGCCGGGGCCGTACAGACCGATACCGTCACGGAGGTTGACCACCAGCCCGCCCCCGGCCCGGGGGAGCGCGGCGCCGACGTGCTGCTCGGTGGCCATCACCGTACGGCGGCCGTCGGCCGGGTCGAAGGTGTGAATCCGTGCGGAGAGGATGTCCACCCAGATCAGCCGCCCGGTCGCCGGATCCCACGCGGGACCCTCACCCAGCGTGGCCCGTTCCCGTACGGCGACCTCGATCCGCCGCCCGGTCCGCGTGCTCGTCGTCGCCGGACTCATCGCTCCCCACCTTTCGCCGAAAGCCTCTGCCAGGTGTCCGTGGGCGGACGCTGCCCCAGGCCACTCCTGCTCCAGTCGCAGACTCCGCTCCTGAACACACCACGCAGCTCCGCGAGTTCACCGTCGGTGAACGTCACCGCGTAGTCGGCCGGATCCACCGCCTTGCGGCGACACGCGATCACATCGTCCGCGAGCGGAGCCCCCGCGACCAGCCTCGGGGTCGGAAAAGCCGGGTAGAGCGCGCCGCACTCGCCCGCGTTGTCGTAGCCGAGGCGCTGCTCGATCTTCCGCGGCTCCGCGTCCCTCGTCCAGCACGCGTCGGTCAGCCCCGCCGGCTTGTGCGCCACCACGTCCCGGGGCGTCCACGCCGCGCGCGAGCCGTATGCCGTCAGTGACGTCAGCCAGCTGTCCATCTCCGTGAGGGCGTACCGCAGCGCGGGACTCTTGAGGCTGAACCCGTGGCGGTTGTCCTCCGCGAGCATCACCTGGTTGTCCGCGTCGCCGTTGGCCGCGATCAGCCGGGCACGGGTGGAGAACCCGTGCACCGCCATGTGGATGTCGCCCCCGGGCAGATCGTCGGTGTAGGAGCGGTGGTCGATGACCGGTGTGGTGGCCAGACCGGCGCCGCCCCACAGGATGCGGCCCGTGCCGTACGCCGCCCCGGTGGCCGTACCGTCGGCGGCCGTCCGCCCCGCGGTGAACCCGGCGTCCCGGTCGATGCCCCCGACACGGGAGTTGAGGTCGATGAACTGCCGCTTGTCGATCACGCCCTCGTTCAGCGCGTCGAGGCCGTACTGCACACCCACGTTGTCCAGCGGGCGCAGCGCGGCGCCGGTGCCCGGGTCGGTCCCGTACACGTTCACGGTGTGGTCGAAGACCGTGCCCCGCGCCCCTTCGGGATTGGTGCGCGCGTCGTAGCGCAGGTCCTCGGGCAGCGCGGCGGGGAACTCCGCGTCCGGGTCGAGGCGCTTCGCGCCGTCGCTCAGATTCGGGATGCTCGCCCGCTCGCGGAAACCGGCGACCGCCCTCTGCTGCTCGGCGCTGAACCTGTCCGGCGCGGACTCGGCGAAGTAGTGGTCGAGTAGCCGGGAGTCCAGCAGCGTCGTGTTGGTCGCCGACGTCACGTCGGGGAAGCTGCATCCGACGATGATGCCGTCGAGCAGCCCCGGGTAGTTGTCGGCGGTCTGATAGCTCTGGTACGAGCCGCCGGAGCACCCCCAGCCGATGGTGAAGCGCGGGACGCCGTACCGCTCCACGAAGTGCTCCTTGACCATCATCGTGGTCTCGGAGGCCAGCAGGTCGTTGCAGTTGTTCCCGAAGACGTTGAGGGACGAGGAGGCGACGGCGTACCCGCGGCCCAGCATCTCGGTGTCCAGTACGCCGCCGGTGTTCGTGCCCTGTGTGTACCAGCCGCCCCGGCAGCCGCCGCCGAAGGTGTACATCAGCCGCCCGTTCCACCCCTCGGACGGCCGCGCCCGGGTCGGCTCCGGCGCGGCGGGGTCGGCGAGCATGGATATCTGGTACACGCCCCGGTTGAGCGTGCCCGTCTCGATCCGGATGAGGAACGGCACGCGCGCACCGGTGCTCGTGGTGGTCGTCGCCAGGTCCGCCGGGCGGCTCGCCGGGTCGGCCAGCGGCTTCACGGTCCCGTCGGTGGAGCGGTACGCGTGGTCCACCCGGGTGGCGATCGAGCAGTCCTCGTCCAGCGGCGGCCCCAGCGTGGAGCCGTCGACCAGCTTGAACGACTCCGTGCCGCACATGAACGGGCTCTCGTGCGGACCGCTGATGACCGGCCCCGCCGAGGGATGGTCCCGAACCTTCAGCGCGGCCCGCGCGCCGGGCCGGCCGGGGACGGTCGCGACGAGCCGGTTGGTGCCCTCGCGCAGGGAGGTCACCAGACCGGTCAGGGTCCCGGGCGCGGAGGCATCCCCCGCGAACGCGTCCGTGACGTCCGTGCCGTCGCGGGTGATCCGTACATCGTCGGGATCCAGGCCCCGCGGGACCCCGACCCGCACCAGTACCTCACCGCCGGTGACCACCGAGGGCCTGGTCGACAGCGTGCCGATGGTGAGCCGCTCGCCGCCGGGCCCCGCGCTGCCCGGCCGCTCGGCGGCGGCACTCGGCAGACAGGTCAGCAGCAGCGCACCAGCGGCGATCGAAATCGCGAGAACGGGCCGACGGGACACCTGTGAACCCCCAATAATCTGTTCACCGGCCACATCGGCCGGTGGACTCGTGTCACACACATCACTCGCGAACCCGCGAAATGGTTCATCGGACCAGGTGCGGGGTCAAGACCGCCTGCCCGCCCTCGCGGCTCGCCCACCATCTGAGAGAGGTGTAGAAAGGGTTCATGGCCGGACGCGACGGCCGCCGGCGCTCCGTTCTGAAGATGAGGACAGTCGCAGGCCAGGTCTTTCTCCTTCAGGTGGCGATCGTCGTTCTGCTTGTCGCCGCCGCCTCCGCCGCGCTTGTACTCCAGGGCCGCTCGGACAGTGAGCGCGAGGCCCGCAACCGCTCCGTCGCCGTGGCCGAGACCTTCGCGAACTCTCCGGGCATCCAGGCCGCGCTCAAGAACCCCAACCCGGCCGAGGTCCTCCGCAGACCCGCCGAGCTGGCCAGGGAACGCGCGGGCGTGGACTTCATCGTCGTCCTCAACACCGACGGAATCCGCTACACGCATCCGATTCCCAACCGGGTCGGCAAGAAGTTCGTCGGCAATCTGAAACCGGCCCTGCAAGGGCATGTCGTCACCGAGCAGATCACCGGCACCATCGGACCGCTCGTGCAGGCCGTCGTCCCCGTCTTCGACGCGAGAGGCAAGGTGGTCGGGCTCGTCTCGGCGGGCATCACCATCAAACACGTGAGCTCCGTGGTCGAGGAGGAGTTCCCGCTGCTGTTCGGCGCCGCCGGCGGCGTGCTCCTGCTGACCATGGGCGGCACGGCCCTGGTCAGCAGACGGCTCCGCCGCCAGACACGCGGACTCGGACCCTCCGAGATGACCCGGATGTACGAGCACCACGACGCGGTTCTGCACGCCGTACGCGAAGGAGTCATCATCGTCGGCGGCGACGGCAGACTGCTGCTCGCCAACGACGAGGCCCGCAGACTGCTCGACTTGCCGACGGACGTGGAAGGCCGCGAGATCACCGCCCTGGGTCTCGACCCGGACACCGAGAGGCTGCTGGGCTCCGGCCGTACGGCGACCGACGAGGTCCATCCCGTCGGCCAGCGGCTGCTCGCCATCAGCCAGCGGCCCACGGACCAGGACGGCGGCCCGCCCGGCAGCGTGACCACCCTGCGTGACACCACCGAACTCCAGGCGCTCACCGGAAAGGCCGACGTCGCCCGGGAACGGCTGCGGCTGCTGTACGACGCCGGCACGGAGATCGGTACGACCCTGGACGTCGTCCGCACCTGCGAGGAACTGGCCGAATTCGCCGCCGCCAACTTCGCCGACTTCGCGAGCGTCGACCTGGCCGAGGCCGTCCTGCGCGGCGAGGAGCCGACCACCGTCGTGCTGGACATGCGCCGCACCGCCTTCAGCGGCCCGGACGTGGAGACCTCGCTGTACCCGCTCGGCGAGCTGATCCACTTCGCCCCCCACACCCCGATGAGCGACGCCATCATGAACGGCGAGCCCATCCTGGTCGCGGATCTCGCCGCGTTCTCCGGCTGGCACAAGGCAGATCCCGAGCGGGCCAGGAGGCTCGTGGACGAACAGGGCATCCACTCGATGATCACCGTGCCCATGCAGGCCCGGGGCGTCATTCTCGGCGTCGCCACCTTCTGGCGGGCCGCGCGGGCCGAGGCGTTCGAGGGCGAGGACCTGTCGGTCGCCGAGGAACTGGTCGCCAGGGCGGCGGTCAGCGTCGACAACGCCCGCCGCTACTCGCGCGAGCACACCATGGCCGTCACGCTCCAGCGCAGCCTGCTCCCGCGCGGCCTCCCCGACCAGAACGCCATCGACGTCGCCTACCGCTATCTGCCCGCCCAGGCGGGTCTCGGCGGACTCGGTGGCGTCGGCGGCGACTGGTTCGACATCATCCCGCTGCCCGGCGCCCGGGTGGCGCTGGTCGTCGGTGACGTCGTCGGCCACGGTCTGCACGCCGCCGCCACCATGGGCCGGCTGCGCACCGCCGTCCACAACTTCTCGACGCTGGACCTGCCGCCCGACGAACTCCTTTGGCACCTGGACGAGTTGGTCGCCCGTATCGACCAGGACGAGGCCGCCGGCGGTGCCGACGCCGGAGTCACCGGAGCCACCTGCCTGTACGCGATCTACGACCCGGTGTCCGGGAACTGCTCCATGGCCCGCGCGGGCCACCTCCAGCCCCTCGTCATCCACGAGGACGGTACGGCCGTGTACGCCGACGTGCCCGGCGGGCCGCCCCTCGGGCTCGGCGGACTGCCCTTCGAGACCCTCGACGTCCATCTGCCGGAGAACAGCCGCCTCGTGATGTACACCGACGGACTCGTCGAGGACCGGCAGCGCGACATCGACGAGGGTCTGACGCTCCTGCGCAGCACCCTCGCCGACGTGGCCGACCGGACCCCCGAGCAGGCGTGCGACATGGTCCTCCAGACTATGCTGCCCGAGACCCCGCGCGACGACGTCGCCCTGCTGATCGCCCGTACACGCGTACTGGACAGCGAGCATGTCGCCGACTGGGAGATTCCCGCCGACCCGGCCGCCGTGGGCAGACTGCGGGCCGACGTCACGCGCAGGCTGACGGAGTGGGGCCTGGTCGAGGAGGCGTTCACCACCGAGCTGATCCTCAGCGAACTGGTCACCAACGCGATCCGCTACGCCTCCGGGCCCATCCGGGTACGGCTGATCCGCGACCGCAGCCTGATCTGCGAGGTGTCCGACCACAGCAGCACCTCCCCGCATCTGCGCCAGGCGGCCGGCACGGACGAGGGCGGCCGGGGACTCTTCCTCGTCGCCCAGTTCGCGGAGCGCTGGGGCACCCGCTACAGCGGCCAGGGCAAGGTCGTCTGGACGGAGCAGCCGATCGGCGTCTCCTGAGTCCGGCGGCACGGCCACGCCGTCTGTCAACTCGGACTGGGCCGTACGGGAGCCGACGAGCGAGGTCCGTGCGGACGCCATAGGCTTCTCGATAGTGCGAATCAGGCACGTCAGTGTGAACTCCAACAGACGTGGTATCCGCCCGGCATACGCGAGCGAAGCACCACCCGCAAGCGACTGTCCGCGTGTCCCACGCGCATCTCAGGTCGGCGCTTTCCCGCCGGCACCGCTCAATCCGGCCGCGCTCAAGGCCGGGAAGAGAAAGGGACTGGGTTATGGGGCTGCTGCCGGCCGTACTGATGTCCGTGGTGTTTCCGGCTCTGATGCTGCTGATCACAGTAGGGCTCGGACGTATGGAGGAATTCCTGTTGCCGCATCTGCGGGCGCCACTGCCGGCCGAGGGCGAGACGGATACCTCATCGGAGGAGGCCAGGGACTCACCACCCGCGGAAACGGACACGAAAGACGCCTCTCTCACCGAAGACGTCCCCGCCGAAGACATCCCCGGCATCCCCGTCAAAGACAGCCGCGCCGCGGAGATCCACGCCGCCAACGCCCGCGCGGATGTCGCCAAGGCCCGCGCCGAAGCCATCCGGCGCTCCGCCCGGCGACGCGCCTACGGAACCCCGCGCTCCGTGGGCCGTACCAACACCGGCCCGCCGCGCGGGGCACGGACGACCCCCCTGAGGTTCCGATGAAACAGCGCACCGTCGTAGACGCACTGCTCCACACCCACGGTGGCACCTACGCCGCGGACGCCGGCATCAGACTGCGTGACACCCCCCAGCCCCTGTACCAACTGCTCGTCCTCGCCCTCCTGTTGAGCGCCCCCATCCGGGCCGGCACCGCCGTCGCCACGCTGCGCGCCCTGCGCGACGCGGGCATGCGCAACCCCCGCCGGATGCTGGACGCGACCTGGCAGCAGCGCGTAGACGCCCTCGGCAGGGGTGGTTACCGGCGTTACGACGAGAGCACCGCCACCCGGCTCGCGGACGGGGCCGACCTGTTGATCCGGCGGTGGCACGGCGACCTGCGCAGGATGCGCGCCGAGGCCGACGGAGACGTGCCGATCCTGCGCCACCTCCTCCAGGACATGCCGGGGATCGGCCCTGTCGGGGCGGACATCTTCCTGCGCGAGGTCCAGGCCGTCTGGCCCGAGGTGGTGCCCTACTTCGACACCAAGGCGCTGCACGGCGCCGAACGTCTCGGCCTCGGCAACGACGCGGCCCGCCTCGCCCGGCTGGCCGGGGACGAAGGCCCCGCCACCCTCGCCGCCGCGCTGGTCCGCGCCTCACTGGACGACGACATCGTCGAGGACTCCCTGCGCGAGGCGCGATCCGCCGCCTAGGCCGTGTCCGGCGGAACAGGCTCCGGGCCCCCGCCCCGCGGTCAGTACTCGCTGTCGATGCCCGTGACGAACGCCGCGCCCAGCGGTGCGTCGTCCGTCGAGAAGCCGGCCTCGGTCAGCGCCGCGACCGCCACCTTCTTCGCCTCGGCCTCCGCACTGCGCCTGTTGTCCGCCTCGATCTCCAGCCGAATGCTGAACGTGCCGCCCTCGTTGACCGTCAGCCTGTCCAGTTCCTCGGCCTCGCCCAGAGCCGTGTGCTGCGGGTCCGCGGGCAGGAGCGCCCGCAGCAGCGCCGCGCGGGAGTCGGCGTCGAGCGTGCGCAGGAAGGTGCCCGGGACGGTGATGACGTACGCGGTCATGCGAACTCCTGGCGTTGACGGCCCCCGTTTCCCTTCCATTTTCCGGGAATCGGATTTCGGCGCTTACTTATGCTTTTGAACATTGTCCCAGGCGGGCGGGGGAGGTCTCGGTTCCCGGCGGGCGTTCGGTGTGGGATGCTGAACGCTCCGTATTCTCCCTTCTCCCTGCCGAGGCACTATGCGCTGCGTCATCGCCCGCTTTCCCTTCGATCTGGTCAAGAGCGAGGTGCAGCTGGCGATGAAGGGCATCAAGCCCGAGCCGATCACGGGCGAGTCCGTTGTCATCGGCCGCCGTACGTACCCGGTGAAGCAGGTGGGCGAGGTGATCACCCGCCAGGACCGGCGTGACTTCTCCGCCTCCGAGGTGACCCGCGCGCTCACCCGTCTCGGCTTCACCTGCCGCAGCGGCGCCCCCGCCCCCGCCCCGGTGGAGGAGCCCAGCCCGCTGGAGACGGCGTCGGCGCTGCTCGGCAGCCCCGAGCGGAGCTGAGCGGACCACGCGCACGGCATACGGAGAGGGCCCCGTCACCGACCGGTTACGGGGCCCTCTTCCTGTCGGGCCCTAGGGGCCCGGGTGGTGCTAAGCGGACCAGCTGCGTGACGACGACTGGCGTGCGCCGCCCGACCGGCCACCCGCGCCACCGGCCCCCGACGACCTGCGGCTCTGGGCCGGCCGGCTGCGGCCACGGCTGCCCGAACCGCCCTTCGCGCGCTCCGAGACGGGCGCGGAGATGACCACCGGGACACCCGAGGGCGCCTGCGCCCCGGTGATCCGGCTCAGCTCGGCCTCGCCCGAGTGCACCTGCGCGACCTGCGGGACGATTCCCGCGTCGGCCATCAGGCGCGTCATCTCGCGACGCTGGTTGGGCAGGACGAGCGTGACGACGCTGCCGGACTCCCCGGCGCGCGCGGTACGGCCGCCCCGGTGCAGATAGTCCTTGTGGTCGCTCGGCGGGTCGACGTTCACGACGAGGTCGAGATTGTCGATGTGAATGCCACGGGCGGCGACGTTCGTCGCCACGAGCACCGTGACATGACCCGTCTTGAACCGGGCGAGCGTCCGGGTGCGCTGGGGCTGCGACTTGCCGCCGTGCAGCGCGGCGGCGCGTACGCCACTGTTCAGCAGGTGCTCCGTCAGCCGGTCGACGGCGTGCTTGGTGTCCAGGAACATCAGCACCCGGCCGTCGCGTGCCGCGATCTCCGTGGTGGTCGCGTACTTGTCGGCGTTCTGCACATGCAGGACGTGGTGCTCCATGGTGGTGACCGTGCCGACGGCGGCGTCGACGGAGTGGACCACCGGGTCGTTCAGATAGCGCCGGACCAGCAGGTCGACGTTGCGGTCCAGCGTCGCGGAGAACAGCATCCGCTGGCCGTCGGGCCGTACCTGGTCCAGGAGTTCGGTCACCTGCGGCATGAAGCCCATGTCGGCCATCTGGTCGGCCTCGTCGAGGACGGTGATGGCGACCCGGTCCAGCCGGCAGTCGCCGCGCTCGATGAGGTCCTTCAGCCGCCCCGGGGTCGCGACGACGACCTCCGCGCCGACGCGCAGCGCTCCGGCCTGGCGGCCGATCGACATCCCGCCGACGACGGTGGCGAGACGCAGTTTCAGTGAACGCGCGTACGGCGTCAGCGCATCGGTGACCTGCTGGGCCAGCTCCCGGGTCGGTACGAGAACGAGTGCCAGCGGCTGCTTCGGCTGGGCACGCTGTCCCGCGGTGCGCACGAGGAGCGCCAGACCGAAGGCGAGGGTCTTGCCGGAGCCGGTACGACCGCGCCCGAGGACATCGCGTCCCGCGAGCGAGTTGGGCAGCGTCGCCGCCTGGATCGGGAACGGCTCGGTGACGCCGAGGCCGGTGAGCGTCGTCATCACCGGCGCCGGCATGTCCAGCTCGGCGAAGGTCGACACGGCGGGCAGGGCGGGGGTCACGGTGACCGGCAGGGCGAACTCGCCCTGGACGGCGGCGGGACGGCGGCCGTAGCCACCGCCCGACCGGCCGGAGGAACCGGACCGGCCGCCGGAACCCGACGACCCGGGGCGGAAGCGGCCGCCGCCACCGCCGGAGCCACCGGAGCGGGTACGTGAGTAACGGTCGTTCGTGCGAGGCGTGCGGTTCATGCTGAACCTCTCTCGATGCGGCACGTATCGAGGAACTCTTGGCAGAATGACCGCGCAAGGAATCGCAAGAACGAGCCGGGGGAAAACAAAAACAGAACAGTGCCGGGACGTGAAACACCGTGAATCGGCACCCGAGAATTGCCCGGAGCGGACCGGGCGTGAGCCGCTGGGCGACGTCGCCCACCGGCGGGGCCCGGCAGTCCGGTGCGGGGCCGACATCGGTGGAGATTTGTCGGCCGGCCGTCAGGACAGCGAGGAGAAACCTGGTCCCGCGCCACACTTCGATGTGTCACGCGCACCGGGCGGGCCCCGGAGAAAAAGCAACGCAGCCGGGGCCCGCATCGCGAGGAGCGGGCCCCAGCTACGTCTAACGCCTCAGCGTCAGGCGGGAACGATGTTCTCCGCCTGCGGGCCCTTCTGGCCCTGCGTGACGTCGAAGGTCACCTTCTGGCCTTCCTGGAGCTCACGGAAGCCCTGGGTGGCGATGTTCGAGTAGTGGGCGAAGACGTCGGCGCCGCCGCCGTCCTGCTCGATGAAGCCGAAACCCTTTTCCGAGTTGAACCACTTGACGGTGCCACTGGCCATTTTTATCTCCTTCGGGGCAATGCTGCCCGGGGGCCCGCACTGTGCGCACCCCGCGTCGCCTCAGAATGATTACCCCGTCCGGAAAAGCACCGGAAATACAAAAGCGCGCCCACCGGCACATAAAGTCGGCGAGAGCACTTGAAGTCTTCGGGAACCACAACTGCAACTGACGACTACAGTAGCACGGTGCATGCACATGAGTACGGGACGTCTTGTCGGTCCCGGGCCGTGCACCGGAAAATCAAGCGGGGCCGCCGGAGAATTTTCCCGGAACCGCGATCGGGGAATATTCTCCGGTTCTTCACCCCGCGGCTACTCCCAGGGGCGTATGCGGGGCACGCCGGAGCCGCCTAGCGTGAACGGCGTGAACCGGGAGATGACCTTCGAACGTCTGCTTTTCCGTGTCAGGGCGGTGCCGCTCCGCGTGGGGCCGGTGCCGCCGCTCGCCTCCGATCTGCTGGTGGCGGCAGGCGTGGGCCTGTTCACCGCGGCGGACGCCGCCGTGAACGATCCCGAGTACCGGCAGGCCGACTGGTTCACCTGGCTGCTCGTCGCCGTCTCGCTGATCGCACTGGTCGCCAGGCGCCGCAGACCCATGCTCGTCGTCACGGTCACGGGTGCCGCCTGCGCCGGCTGGGCGCTGTACGGGCACATCGGTGAGCTGCTGAATCTGCCGGTGATCGTGGCGCTCTACACCGTGGCCGTCCAGGGGGACCGGCGGCGCACCGTGTGGACCGGGGTGGTGGCCGCCGTCGTATCGGGCGCCGTGGCGCTGGCGGTGGGGCACGACGTGGCCAATCCGCAGGGGCTGCCGATGCTGGAGATGATCTGGCCGCTCGTCCCCCTGCTGCTCGGCGAAGCGGTCCGTACGCGGCGGGAGTTGCTGCACGAGTACGAGGCCAGGGCGGCGCGCGCGGAGGAGGACCGTGAGCGGGAGGCGGCGCGTCGGGTCCATGAGGAGCGGGTACGTATCGCGCGCGAATTGCACGACATCGTCGCCCACACGGTGACGGCGATGACCGTGCAGGCGGGCGTGGCCCTGGACGCGCTCGACGCGCGGCCGGAGATCTCCAGGAAGGCGATGCGCCAGGTGCGTGACTCGGGCAAGGAAGCCGTCCGTGAACTGCGCGCGACGGTCACGGTGCTGCGCGGGCGGGACGACGAGCCGACGGCCCCGGTGCCCGGGATAAGCAGACTCGGGGAGCTCGTCGAGCGGTTCGACGGCGGTGACGTCGAGTTGGTGATGCGGCAGGAGGGGGAGCTCGACGGGCTGTCGCCGATGGCCCAACTCGCCGTCCACCGCATCGTGCAGGAGGCCCTGACCAATGTCGTCAGACACTCGGGTGCCCGGCACGCCGCGGTCTCCGTCGTCCGCCACGACGACCGGCTGGTCGTGGAGATCGCGAACGACGGGGCGGGCGGGGGAGCGGGACCGGGCGAACCGCCGCAGGCGCGTGGCGGGTTCGGGCTGATCGGGATGCGGGAGCGCGCGGTCGCGGCGGGCGGCGGCGTCGAGTACGGGCCGGTGCCGGGCGGCGGTTTCCTCGTACGCGCCTGGCTGCCCGCCGGACAGCGCACCGAGCGGTCGGAGACGGCGTCATGACCGTGCGGGTGGTGCTGGCGGACGACCAGACCGTCGTACGCGCGGGGTTCCGCGCGCTGCTCGATCTGACCGACGACCTCGTGGTGGTCGCCGAGGCGGCCGACGGCATCAGGGCGGTGGAGGCGGTCCGGGCCACCCGGCCGGACGTCGTCCTCATGGACATCCGGATGCCCGGCATCGACGGCATCGAGGCCACCCGCCGTATCGCAGCGGACCGCACCCTCGACGCGATCCGGGTCGTCATGCTCACCACGTACCAGGTCGACTCCTACGTCTTCGAGGCGCTGCGGCACGGCGCGGCCGGCTTTCTGCTCAAGGACATCGAACCCGGCGAACTGCGGGACGCGATCCGCACCGTCGCCGCCGGACAGAGCTTGCTGGCGGCGGCGGTCACCCGCTCCGTCGTCGAGGAGTTCGCCCGGCTCAAGGCGCCCGAGGCGCTCGGCGCCGAGCGACTGGCCCCGCTCACCGACCGGGAGCGCGAGGTGGTGGCGCTGGTCGCGGGGGGCCTCTCCAACGCCGAGATCGGCACGGCCCTGATCATGAGCCCGCTGACGGCCAAGACCCATGTCAGCCGGGCCATGACCAAACTCGGCGTACGGGACAGGGCGCAGCTCGTGGTCCTCGCGTACGAGACGGGTCTGGTGCGGGCGGGGGAGCGCTGACACCGCTGCCGGGTACTCCCGCCGGAGTACCCACCGACTCCGGGTGACGGATGTCGGCCGGCGCCCCTCTCCGTAGCGTCGGAATCATGATCGAAGCAACGGAACTCACCAAGCGATACGGCGGCAGGAACGCCGTCGACAAGCTGTCGTTCACCGTGCGGCCCGGCAGGGTGACCGGCTTTCTCGGCCCGAACGGGGCGGGCAAGTCGACCACCATGCGGCTGATCCTCGGGCTCGACACCCCGACCGCCGGCCGCGTCACCGTCGCGGGCAGGCGCTACGCGGACCTCGCCGCGCCCCTGCGTACCGTCGGTTCACTTCTGGACGCGAAGGGCGTGCACGGCGGCCGTTCGGCGCACCAGCACCTCGCCGCCCTCGCGGCGAGCAACGGCATCCCGGGACGCCGCGTCGACGACGTCCTCGACCTCGTCGGCCTGCCCGCCGACACCGCTCGCACCCGGACCAAGGGCTTCTCGCTGGGCATGGGCCAGCGGCTCGGGATCGCCGCCGCGCTGATCGGTGACCCCGAGGTGCTCA
The DNA here is from genome assembly GCF_042714995.1 of Streptomyces sp. NPDC058665. NCBI lineage: Bacteria > Bacillati > Actinomycetota > Actinomycetes > Kitasatosporales > Streptomycetaceae > Streptomyces > Streptomyces sp. NPDC058665. The sequence goes on along the minus strand of NZ_JBHXRX010000046.1, from coordinate 44,049 downwards.
TCCTGGACGAACCGGTCAACGGCCTCGACACCGAGGGCATCCGCTGGATCCGCGGACTGATGAAGTCCCTTGCCGCGCAAGGCCGTACGGTCTTCCTCTCCAGCCATCTGATGAGCGAGATGGAACTGACCGCCGACCATCTCATCGTGATCGGCCGCGGCAGGCTCATCGCCGACACCACGATGCGCGACTTCATCACCGCCAACTCCCGCTCCCACACGCTCGTCCGCTCCCCGGAGCCCGAGAGGCTGCGGGCGCTGCTGGAGGCCAGGGGCTGGGGCGTACGGCTGGACCCCGGCGGCGGCTGGCGGGTCGACGGCACCGATGCCACCGCCATCGGCGACCTGGCGCGCGACCACGGTCTCGCCGTCCATGAACTCACCCCGGCCCGCTCCACGTTGGAGGAGGTCTACACGGCGCTGGCGGGCGACTCGGCCGAATACCGCGCGGGCGAGGCCACGACCGGGGCGGAGGCGGTCCGATGACGAACGACATCATCGCCGCGCGGACCGGATTCCGGCAGGCACTCGCCGCCGAGTGGATCAAATTCCGCAGTGTGCGCTCCACGGTCTGGACGACGGTCGCCACCGCCGTGGTCCCCGTCGCCGGGGCGGTGTTCGTCGCCGCGACCGGGAGCCTCCAGGACGACGACACGGTCATCGGCGGCAGCCTCACCCTGGCCGTCGTCGCGCAGATGCTCGCCGCCGTCGTCGGCGCGATGACCATCACCGGCGAGTACGGCAGTGGCACCATCCGTACGACCCTCGCGGCCAACCCGGGCCGGGGCACGGTCGTCGCCGCCAAGGCGGCACTCGTCGCCGCTCTGATGTACGCGATCGCCCTGGTCTCCTGCTCGCTCGCCGTCCTGACCGGTGACGCGCTCCTGCCCGCCCGGTACGCCACCGGGGAGCCGCTGCCGGCCCTCTTCGGCATCGCGGGCTCCTTCGCCGTGGCAGGTCTGCTGGGCCTGGCCGTCGGCACGCTCGTACGGCACTCGGCGGGCGCCGTCACCACCGTCATCGGCCTGCTCCTGCTGCCGTCCCTCTTCGGTCCGCTCTTCGGGGACGCGCGGCGCTGGATCGCCGGTCTGTCCCCGACCGCCGCGCTGGAGAAGCTGACGCAGACCTCGGACGCGACGGCCGAAACCGTCGGCAGCCTGGGACCCTGGCCGTCGCTGTGGCTGGTGGCCGGCTGTACGGCGGCGCTGCTCCTGGCCGCCGTCGGGGCGCTGCGCCGCCGCGACGTCTGACGGCGGCCCGGCGCGGTGGGGTCAGGGCGTGTGGACGTACGGCGTGGTCGTGCTCAGCTCCTCGAAACCGAGCCGCCGCAGGATGGGGCGGCTCTGGCTCGACGCGTCGACCTGGAGGTAGTGGTAGCCGCGCTCGGCCGCCAGGCGCGTACGGAAGGCGACCAGAGCGCGGTAGAGACCCCGGCCGCGCCAGCCGGGGACGGTGCCGCCGCCCCAGAGTCCCGCGAACTCCGTGCCGGCCGGCAGCTCCATCCGCGCGGCGCTCACCGGCACGTCACCGGCCATGGCGATGGCGGCGGCGACGCTCCCCGGCGCGGCGGCGAGCTGGGCCAGCAGCCGCTCGCGGATGTGGGTACGGTCCGTACCGAAAGCCCGCTCGTGGACCTCGGCCATCAGCTCCACGCCCGCCGCGTCGGTCACCGGGACCAGCCGCACCCCTTCGGGCACCGCGACATCGGTCGGCAGGCCCGCCGCCTCGGCGATCATCAGCGTCTCCGGCGGCTCGGGCGTGAACCCGGCGGCGGCCAGCCGGCCCGCGAGGTCGTGGGGCGCGTCGTGGGAGTAGAGCTTCCACTCGAACTCCAGGCCGAGGGAGGTGAAATGACGTATCTGCTCGGTGATCGCGGCATCCGCCGAGCCCTCGTCCAGATCCGACCACAGGACCCCGTTCCAGCCGCCGTCCGACTCCGCTGCTGGTCCGGCTCCTCCTGCGGGGGCCGCCGTCTGGCGGACCACGGCGCCGACCCGTTCGACCACGGCCCCGAGACTGTCGGCCGGGGCCTCTCTGCGCATCTGGCGGTCGAACAGCGCGCGTACCGCTTCGGTGTCCATCGGCCCACCTCAGCGGAGCGCCACCGGCGCCGCAACCGGGTTTTCCGCGGCGCCGCCGGTCAGGCCGCCTTGCGGGTCTCGGTGAGCCGGGCGAAGGCGACGACGTTGCCCTGATACCCGGTCTTCTCGGTGAACGCGCCGCCGCAGGTGATCAGGCGCAGTTCCGGCGTCCCGGTCGGGCGGTAGACGCTCTTCGCCGGGAAGTCCCGCTTGCCGAAGCCCTTCACGCCGTACACGGTGAACACGGCCGTGGTGCCGTCCGCGCGTGTCACCTCGACGCGGCTGTCCCTGGTGATTCGGCCCAAGTCGTAGAAGACGGCAGGGCCCTCGGCGGTGTCGACATGACCCACGATCACCGATGTGCCCTGCTCGCCGGGTGTCACCGACCCCCGGAAGTGGCCCGCCAGCTCAGGTCTGGCGGGCGGCGGCGCCTCGATCCAGCCCTCGGCGTCCAGCGACACGTGTGTCAGGGGCGCGTCGACGCGTACCGAGGGGATACGGATCCGGGTCGCCGTGGAGCCCGGCAGGGGAGGCGCGGCCCTCGCGGCCGTTCCGGCCGGACGCGGCACCGGGACGGCGTCCGCGCGCGGGTCCTGGCCGGCGTCGGACACGGCGGGTCCCGCGCCGGTGGGCTGCGGCGGGAGTACGAGCCGGCTCTCGCTGCTGAGCCGCACCACGAAGATGCCGACGAGCAGAAGCAGCACGACCGTCGACCACCGGGAGGCCCGGAGCCTTTCCGTTTCCGTCATCACGCCGGCCGGCTGCGGACGAGACGGACGGCGCCGCCGACCGCGAGCGCGATGACCGCGCCGCCGACCGCGAGACCCGCCGTATTCGGACCGCCGTCGGTGCTGCCGCCAATGCCGGCCTTCACGCCTTTGTGCGCACCGTCCGTATGGGTCTCGTGAGGCCGGGGCTCCGGGGGTTTTGGGTGCTCCGGCCGCAGCGGCTCCAGGGGATCGAGCGGGTCGAGCGGCGCCGTCGGGTGCGGCGGCTTGCCGGGCTTCCCCGGCCTGTGCGGCTCGTTCGGCTTTCCGGGCTTGCTCGCGATGCCGGTCGTGCCGGTCGTGCCGGTCGTGCCGGACTTGATCATCAACGGCACCGAGCGGATCACACCGCCGCAGTCGAAGGTGATCTCGTACTCGGCCTCGGGCTTCACGTCGTCGAAGACCGTGGCCGACTTCTCCTCGCCCTCGGTCAGGGTGACGGTCTCGAACACTCCCGACGACACGGTCAGGGTGGACGCTTCGCACCCGCTGCTCCGGATCGTCACCTCGCCACCGGGTGCGACCGCCTCGGGGGCCACGCTGAAGTCGAACTCCGCCTTGTCACCGGCGAACGCGGCCGGTCCCGCCCCGAGAACGAGGACGGCGGCGCCCGCGACCGCGACCGCGGCCGTCGGGCCCGTCGGACAGGCCCTGGCTGTCGTGCGCATCGGATCTCCGCTCATGAGGGTCCCGGACGTCGGAGGCGTGCCACGGCGGGAAACACCGAAACGCGCCACACAGCGATCCCGACGCTAGAAGTGAGGAATTGTCAGCGCACTCCGGGGGCGCGCTCGTGCCCGCCAGTCGGGTTGCCGGGCGGGCACTCGGGTTACGGCGCCGGTGCGGTGAGGCTGCTGTGCCGACGAGGCAGCGGTGCCGGTGAGGCGGCTGAGACGGCCGTGGCGGTTGTGGCGAAACGGGCGGGAGTGAACCGCCGGATCCGGCCCGGGATTTCGCGGAACCCGAACGGCGGACACACCGTGCGTGCCATGCTCGATAAGCACTCTTACCGGTGACTCCGCCACAGACGCATGGCGTGATTCGGGCATGGCTTGATACGGGGAGAGCGGATGGAATCGACTGATGACGCCGCGCACGGCACGGACGGTTCACACGAGGCGGAGACCGGCGCCGGACACACGCGCAAAGCGCTGCGCCGTGAGCGGCTGCTGACGACGGCGACCGACCTCTTCACGACCCGCGGCTATGTGGGCACCTCGATCGAACGGATCTGCGCCACGGCGCATGTGTCGATCCGCGCGTTCTACGAGGAGTTCGAAGGGCGCGAGGCGCTGCTGATCGCGCTGCACAACGAGGTCGCGCGGGCCGGTATGGAGGCGACTCTCGCCGCCCTCGGTGATCCCGGGATGGACACGGCCGACACCCGGACGAGGGTGACCGCGCTGGGGCGCGCGTACGTCGGCGCCGTGACCGCCGATCCGGCCTCCGCCAAGGTCGCCTTCGTCGAGGTGATCGGGGTGAACCGCGCGGTGGAGGACCACCGGGTGGTCTGGCGCAGTCTGTGGACGGACTTCCTGACCGGCGAGGCGGACCGCGCCGTCGGGCGCGGCGAGGCGGTGCCGCGCGACTACACCCTGGCGATGGTCGCCCTGATCGGCGCCATCAACGAACTGATGGCGCACTGGGCCCGCAGCGGTGGAACGGTGCCGCGTGAGGTCGTGGCGGACGAGATGATCCACCACGTGCTCGCCACGATCGGTCATCCCGCCGGGGGTCGTCCCACCGGGCCGGGAGACGGCCCCGTACGGGCGGACGAGGGAGCGTGAGGCCATGAGCGGACTCTGGCACCAGGTCATGCGGAGCATGTCCCAGCCGGACGCGTCGCCGGACGACGACATCCTCGCGCTGGCCGCCGCCGACATCGCGCTGCGCAACCATCCGGAACCGCCCGCCGACGCGGACGTCGTCCTGGACATCGCGCGGTCCGAGTTCGCCGCCGTACTGACCGTGCGGCAGGCCAGGGCGGCGCTCCAGCGGGCCCGTGAGATGGCCAGGGAACAGGCGGCGCAGGACCGGGAGCGTACGGACGGGAACGGCTGAACGGCAGTTCAGCGGGTTACGCCGACGCGGGAGCGGTCCGTCCGCTCGGTTAGCCTGAGCGGACGATGAACCGTTTGACGACGCCCTGGGGCGATCTCGACCTTGACCGCTTTCCCGAGCGGCCCCGCGACACGCTCCGGGCCTGGGACGCGGCCGACGAGTATCTGCTGCGGCATCTGGCCGGGGCCGAGGCGGAGGCCGGCCTTGATCTGTCCGGCACCGTGGCCGTCGTCGGCGACCGGTGGGGCGCGCTCGCCACCGCGCTCGCCCCGCACCGCCCCGTACAGATCACCGACTCGTACCTCACCCAGCGGGCGACCGGTGCCAACCTGCTGCGCAACGGCATCGACACCGGCGCCGTACGGCTCCTGTCGGCACGGGACACACCGCCCGAGCGGATCGACGTCCTGCTGATCCGGGTGCCCAAGAGCCTCTCGCTCCTGGAGGACCAGCTGCACCGGCTGGCGCCCGCCCTGACTCCGGAGACCGTTGTCGTCGGCGCCGGCAAGGTCACCGAGATCCACACCTCCACGCTGAGACTCTTCGAGCAGATCCTCGGTCCCACCCGGACCTCGCTCGCCGTGAAGAAGGCGCGACTGATCTTCTGCGCGCCTGCCGCCGACCGTGTCCGGGACCGCGACCGGTCCGCGGGCCGCGCGGCGGCGAGCCCCTGGCCGATCTCGTACACCGTGCCCGAGGGCGCCGGCGCCGCCTCGGGGCTGAGCGTCACCAACCACGCCGGGATCTTCTGCGCCGAACGCCTCGACATCGGTACGAGGTTCTTCCTGCGCAATCTGCCCGAGCGGCGCGGCCGGGAGCATGTCGTCGACCTCGGCTGCGGGAACGGCGTGGTCGGCACGGCCGTCGCCGTGGCCAATCCGGAGGCCCGGCTGACGTTCATCGACGAGTCCTTCTCGGCCGTGGCGTCCGCCGAGGCGACCTTCCGCAAGAACGTCGACACCGACAATCCGGTGGAGTTCGTCGTCGGTGACGCCCTGGCCACCGTGGCGGCCGGGTCGGCCGATCTCGTACTCAGCAACCCGCCGTTCCACAGCCATCAGGCGACCACAGATGCGACCGCCTGGCGGATGTTCACCGGGTCCCGGGAGGCGCTGCGCCCCGGCGGCGAGCTCTGGGTGGTCGGCAACAGGCATCTCGGCTACCACGCGAAGCTGCGGCGGCTGTTCGGCAACTGCGACGTGATGGCGAGCGATCCGAAGTTCGTGGTCCTGCGGGCCGTCCGGCGCTGATCGCCGCGGGCCGTGCTTCGCGGGTCGCGTATGCGGTCCCCGACGCGCTGACCGGCCCGAACTTGCCTTCCCCGACGTTCCGTTGGGCACACTGTGCCTGTGACGTCACTGCCGCAAGTTCCGCCCCAGGGCCAACACGGCTCGCAGACCGGCCACATGATCGTGTGTGGCGACGACGCGCTCGGCCACCGGCTGGCCGGTGAACTGCGTGAGGTCTACGGAGAACAGGTGACCCTCGTCGTCCCGCCGGTACGCGCGGAACGCCGGGACCCCGCGCCGCTCACCGGCCGTGGCAGGGCGTCCGCCCTCATCGGCCGGGTGTCGGCGGTCATGGCCCGCACGTACGGCCCCACGACCGGCGCCCCCGACGGCAGGACGGGCGATCCCGTGCTCCCGCGGCTCATGGAGGCCCCCGAACTCGACACCGAGGTCCTCGTCGAGGCGGGAGTGGCGGAGGCGGCGGCGCTCGCGCTCGTCCACGACGACGACGAGGTCAACATCAGGACCGCCCTCGCCGCACGGCGTCTCAACCCCCAACTGCGCCTGGTCATCCGGCTCTACAACCGCAAGCTCGGGCAGCATCTCGAAGACCTGCTCGACCAGGCGGCGGCCGTCGCCGTCCCCGGTCTCGACATCGCCGCGCTCGACGCGTCCACCACCGTGCTCTCGGACGCCGACACCGCCGCCCCCGCGCTGGCGGCCACCGCCGTCGCAGGCACGAGCAAGATCGTTCGTGCCGACGGGCTGATGCTGCGGGCCGTGGAGCGCAATCCGCCGGGCTCCGGCGAGGTCGCCGATCCCGGTCTGTGCACCCTCGCCCTGCTGTCGTCCACGACCAACGACCCTGCGGGCGCTGAGGGTTCGGACAGCAGCGGCCATGACGGGCCCCGCCTGCTGCCCGACGACGCCAGCACCGCGGCGGCCACCGGCCGGGGGACCGTGGTCCTGGAGGCCGTCTCCCACGAGGGCGAGACCCTGTCCCGGCGGCGGACCATGGGGCGCGGAGCCCCGCTGGGCTCGCTCTTCTCGCCCCGGCTGCGCTGGTCGTTCGCGGGCATCGCCGCCGCCGTACTGGCCCTGGCCGTCGCCTCCTCGATCACCATGGACGACGATCCGCTGCACGCGACGTACATCGTCCTGCTCGACCTGTTCGGCATCGGAGAGGCCGCCACCGGGGAAGACCTGGACCGTCAGGTGATCCAACTCCTGTCCGGAGTGGCCGGGTTGCTGCTGCTGCCGGTGCTGCTCGCCGCCGTACTCGAAGCGCTGGGTACATTCCGCAACGCCTCCGCCCTGCGCAGGCCGCCTCGCGGGCTCTCCGGCCATATCGTGCTCCTCGGCCTCGGCAAGATCGGCAGCAGGGTGCTGGTGCGGCTGCGTGAACTCGACATACCCGTGGTGTGCGTGGAGGAGGACCCCGAGGCCCGGGGCATCGCGCTCGCACGGAGCCTGCGGGTGCCGACGGTGGTCGGCGACGTGACGCAGGAGGGGGTCCTGGAGGCGGCCAAGGTGCACCGGGCGCACGCCCTTCTCGCGCTCACCAGCGTCGACGTCACCAACCTCGAAGCGGCCCTGTACGCGCGCTCCGTCAAGCCGGATCTGCGCGTCGCCCTGCGGCTGTACGACGACGAGTTCGCCACCGCCGTCTACCGGACGCTGCGCGCGGCCCACCCCCGGGCCCTCACCCGCAGCCGCAGCGTCTCCACGCTCGCCGCACCGGCCTTCGCCATCGCCATGATGGGGCGTCAGATCCTCGGTGCGATCCCGGTCGAGCGCAAGGTGCTGCTCGTCGCGGCCATCGACGTGGCGGGACACCCGAGGCTCGAAGGGCGCACCGTCGCCGAGGTGTTCAGGCCGGGCGCCTGGCGGATCATCGCGCTGGACACGGCGGCGCCGGGGGACCGGCTGCCCGATCTCGCCGACACCCGGCGCGACCACGACGAGGACCGGACCACCGGGCTGGTGTGGGACCTGCACCCGGGGTACGTGCTGCGCGCGCAGGACCGTGTCGTGCTGGCGGCCACCCGGCGGGGTCTGGCCGAACTGATGGGCCGTCAGTCCACCCCACCCCGGCCCTCCGTGCCCTGAGGCTCCGGGGCGGGCGGCGCGGATATCGGCCACGGATGCGTCTGTTCCCGCCGTACTGCGAACAGCGCCGCCTCACGTAAGCCACCGTCCCCCCGTACGTCACCCGACTGCCCTACTGTTCCCGTCACTTCACTCGTCTGACCGGAAGGCCGGGAACATGGGAAGACTCATGCGTACGACAGTTGCCGCGAGCGCGGCCGGGGCGCTGGCCCTGGTGGGTGCTCTGAGCCAGGCGGGCACCGCGGCCGCCGACGACCAGCTGCCGTACTCCTCTTCCACCGGGGTCGGGGTCCACAACGCCTACGAGAAGACGACCTTCCCGTACTTCGCGGACGCGCTGGACTCCGGTGCCGGGATGCTCGAACTCGACGTGTGGACCAATGTGTTCGGCGCCTCCTGGCGGGTCTCGCACAGCAACCCGCTCGGCAGCAACAGCAATTGCGTGAACGCCGCCAACGCCGGTGAGCTGCGCACCAAGTCACGCGACCAGGGGCTGCCCGGCTGCCTCAAGGACATGAAGGCCTGGCACGACGCCAACCCCGGCCACCGGCCGATCCTCGTCAAGGTCGAGTTCAAGGACGGCTTCCAGGGCCAGGCCGGACGCGGCCCCGCCGCGCTCGACGCGCTCCTCGGCTCCACGCTCGGCGACGCGCTCTTCCGTCCCGCGGACCTCGTGGGCGGCAGCGCGAACCTCGACACCGCCGTCCAGGAACGCGGCTGGCCGGCGCGCTCCGCGCTCGCGGGCAAGTTCATATTCGAGCTGATCCCCGGCACCGTCGAGCAGCAGAACCCCCTCGACACCCTGTGGACCGACCGCGAGTACGCGACCCACCTGCGGGACCTCGCCGCCGCAGGCCGGCTCGGCGAGGCGGCGGCCTTCCCCGCCGTACTCGGCGCCGCAGCCGGGGACCCCCGCACCCGGTACCCGGACGCCTCGCTCCGGCCGTGGTTCGTCGTCTTCGACGGCTCGGCGTCCGTCTACGCCGCCGAGGGCTTCGACACCGACTGGTACGACCAGCGGCACTATCTGGTCGTCATGACGGACGCCCACGCGGTGGCGCCCGCGATCGACGGCACGAACCCGACCGAGGCGCAGGCGCGCGACCGCGTCGCGCTGCTGGCGCGCAAGCACGCGAGCATCGCGTCGGCGGACTGGTACCCGCTGCCGTCCGTTCTCGCCACGGTCGTGGAGCGCGGCGCGGGCCAGTAGCCGCCACCGCGTTGGGGTGCGGTGCGTACGGGTTGCGCGGCCCCTGCCGGCCGCGCAACCCGGCGGACAGGACCTACGCGCCCGGCGGGCCGTGCGCCCCCAGCACCGTCTCCAGTGTGTCCGCCTCCGACGCCGGTTTGTCCTCGCGGTGGCGCAGCACCCGCGCGAACCGCAGCGTCACTCCCGCCGGGTAGCGGGACGAGCGCTGGAGCCCGTCGTAGGCGATCTCCACCACCAGCTCAGGACGCACCCGCACGGTGAAACCGTCGTCGTCCACCGCCAACTCCCGCAGACGCGCCGTCTGCCACTCCAGCATCGCGTCCGTCAGGCCCTTGAACGTCTTGCCCAGCATCACGAACGAGCCGTCCGGCCGCCGGGCGCCCAGATGCAGATTCGACAGGCGGCCGGTGCGCCTGCCATGCCCCCATTCGGCGGCCAGCACCACGAGATCCAGCGTGTGGACCGGTTTGACCTTCACCCATCCGGCCCCGCGCCGGCCCGCGCTGTACGGGGTGTCGAGCGCCTTGACCACGACGCCCTCGTGGCCCCGTTCCAGCGTGATGCGCAGGAACTCCACCGCCTCGGCGGTGTCCGGTTCCGGCACCACGAGCCGCCGCACCCGCATCGGTGCCGGGACCAGCCGGTCCAGGGTCGTACGGCGCTCGGCGTACGACAGGTCGAGCAGCTCGTCACCGTCGGCGGCGAGCACGTCGAAGAAGACCGGCGACAGCGGCAGCGCGACGGCCGCCGCCCGTACGTCCGTGCGCGAGCCGACCCGCCCCGCGACCTCCTGGAACGCGCGGGGCCTGCCGTCCGCGTCCAGGGCGATGACCTCCCCGTCCAGGATGAAGCGGTCACCGTCCAGAGCGAGCGCGGCGGCGGTCACCTCCGGCAGCCGGTCGGTGATGTCGTCGAGGGTGCGGGTGTAGACCCGTACCGCGTCACCCTCCCGGTGGACCTGTACGCGGATCCCGTCCAGCTTCTCCTCCACGGCGCACGGCGCGAGCCGCTCCACGGCCTCGGCCACGCTCCCCGCCGTCTGCGCGAGCATCGGCAGCACCGGCCGGCCCACGGTCAGCCGGAACTCCTCCAGCGCCCCTGGACCGTCCGCCAGCAGCCGCTCCGCGACGCTCTGGAGCGACCCGGCCAGCATCACCGCCCGCCGGACGGCGGCGGGCGGCGCCTCCGTCGCCTGCGCGAGCGCCTCCCCGGCGACGGCGTCCAGCGCGCCCTGGCGCACCTCACCGAAGAGCAGCGCGATCAGGAACCGCTGTTCCTCCTCCGTAGCCTCGCCCAGCAGGGCCTGGACCAGCCGTCTGCGCTCGGCCTGCGAGCCGGGACCGGCGACGGCGGCGAGCGCGGTGACCGCGCGGTCCGCCTCATGGATGGTCAGCGTGGCCGTGTCCGCCGCAGGTACGGGGTCCTTCAGCGCGTGCCGGCCGACACCGATCCGACCCTGGGGAAGCCGGCCCGCCAGCCACGGGATGACGACAGGCACGTCGGCGGACCCGGCCGCGCGGAAGAGATCGGCCAACAGGGCGATCTTCCGGGACCGCGCCGACGTGGCGGCGACCTCCCGTGAGACCTGAGCGAGCGTGGCCAGCAGCATGCGGCCATCCTGCAACGCCTCGTGCCCGCGCGCTCCTCCGAATCCGCCCGGCCCCGCGAGGCCCCGCGCCGGGCGGCGGGGCGCGGGAGAGCTAGGGTCTGTCACCAGAGGCCCTAACCTGGGCGGTCCGGCCGACAGACGGCGGAGGGGTGAGCGAGCGTGAGCCACGGGGACAGCGACGCCGGCGCCCACCGTGCACGCGCCGACCCCGGGCTCTTCGGCCCCGACTCCGTCACCTGGCAGCTGCACAGCGACCCGATGATGTGGATCGCCGGCGTCCGTGCGCTCTACCTCCAGGCCCTGCACCCGCGCGCCGTACGCGGCGTCATACAGAACAGCGACTTCAGAAAGGGCGCCTGGGGGCGGCTGAAGCGCACGGCCAACTTCGTCGGCACCATCAGCTACGGCACCACCGAAGCCGCCGAGAAGGCCGGTGCCCGCGTCCGCCGCATCCACACCCGCCTCAAGGTCACCGACCCCGTGACGGGTGAGCGTTACGGTGTCGACGAACCGGACCTGCTGCTCTGGGTGCACTGCGCCGAGGTCGACTCCTACCTGCACCTCCTGCGCCGCTCCGGCCTCCCGGTCACCGACGCCCAGGCCGACCTCTACATCGGCGAACACCGCGAAGGCGCCCGCCTCGTGGGCCTCGACCCGGCGATCGTGCCCGCCAACAGGGCCGAACTCGCCGCGTACTTCGAACGGGTACGACCGGAGCTGGCCGCCGGTCCGGAGGCGCGCAAGGTGGACGACTTCCTGCGCCGTCCGCCCGTCCACCCGCTGCTCGTCCCCGCCCGCGCGGTCCTGTGGCGCCACGCGTCGGCCCTCGCGTACGACTCACTGCCGGGCTACGCCCACGAGTTGTACGGCAGAGCGGCCCCCGATCCACTGCGGGTCACCCGCCGACTGGTCGTCACCGGGGCGGTCCTGCGGGCCGTCCCTGGGTGGCTGCGCCGGCGCATCCCACCGGGCCACATCAGAGGCGCGATGGCCAGGCTGGGACGCGAGACCCGGCCCGGCCCACGCGAACTCGGGCGACAGGCTGCCAAACTCCGCAGACAGGCGGCCATACTGGACGGGCCGGGGAGGGCGCAGCGAGGTGACGGGGGCGACAGCAGGCGATGGCGGAAACCAGTCTGATCCAGGGCCGGTACCGGCTGCTCGATCTGATCGGGCGCGGTGGCATGGGCGAGGTGTGGCGGGCCCAGGACGAATCGCTGGGCCGGCACGTCGCCGTCAAATGCCTCAAGCCGCTCGGCCCGCAGCAGGATCAGTCCTTCACCCGGGTGCTGCGCGAACGGTTCCGCCGGGAGGCGCGCGTCGCGGCGGCCCTCCAGCACCGGGGCGTCACGGTCGTCCACGACTTCGGCGAGCACGACGGTGTGCTGTATCTCGTGATGGAGCTGCTCGAAGGGCGTAACCTCAGCCAGCTCCTGGAGGACAACAGACAGGGTCCGCTCGCGGTGCCGGACGTCGTCGACATCGCGGAGCAGGTCGCGGACGCGCTCGCGTACACGCACGAACAGGGCATCGTGCACCGGGACTTGAAGCCCGCCAACATCGTGCGGCTGACCGACGGCGCGGTGAAGATCTGCGACTTCGGCATCGCCAGGCTCGGCCACGACATCGGCTTCACGTCCAAGCTCACCGGCACCGGCATCGCGATGGGCACGCCGCACTACATGTCGCCCGAGCAGATCGGCGGCGGGCACATAGACCATCGCAGCGATCTGTACTCGCTCGGCTGTGTGCTGTACGAGATCGCCACCGGTGTCCCGCCCTTCGACCTGGACGACGCGTGGGCCGTCCTGGTCGGGCACAGGGACACCGCGCCCCGGCCCTTGCGGAGTCACCGGTCCGAACTGCCGGAGTTCCTCGACACGATCGTCCTCGACCTGCTGGCCAAGACGCCCGACGAGCGCCCGTCGGACGCGACCGCGCTGCGGCACCGGATCATCGCCGCCCGGTCCATCTCCGAGCACCCCGAAGCGCCGGGACGCTACGGCCGTCACGGGCGGGAGGGCCGGGAGGGCCACCGGTCGGCTCTGTCGCCCATGCTCGCCCACCCGCCGTCGGCCGCCGGCTCCACGTCCCACGGGCACGCCGCGGGCGGTCAGGACCCGCGAGCCGCCCGGCTGCCCTCCTGGACGTACGGCATGACCGTCGGTCACAAGGCGACCGGCTCCTCCGCGCTGCGCACCACGCCGCCCGACCACACGGCGGGACTCACCGGCGAGTGGACCACGCCGTCGGGACCGGCGGGGACCTCCGCGGGCGGTTTCGCGCGGCCTGAGCGCCCCACGCCGTCGCCGGAGCAGATCGCCGTGCTCAACAGCCGGCACAGCGCGGGCCTCAGCCTGGGCAGGCTCGGCCGCTGGGACGAGGCGGGCGAGGTGCACCGCTCGGTCGCGGCCGAGCGGGAGCACATGCTCGGGCCCGACCATCCCGACACCCTCGGCAGCCGCTACGAGGTCGGCTTCACGCTCAGCCGGACCGGCCGCACGTCGGACGCGCTGCGGGAGTTCGTCCGGGTCACGGAGGGCCGCGAACGGGCCCTCGGCCCCGACCACCCGGAGACCCTGGCCGCGCGCCAGGAGACGGCGTACGTCCTGGGCCAGCTCGGCAGGCACTTCGAGGCGCACGAGGTGTACGCGGCGGTGCTCGCCTCCCGTGAACGCACCATGGGGGCCGACCATCCCGACACCCTGCGCTGCCGCCACAACCTCGCGTTCAACCTCAGCCGGCTCGGCCGGATCGAGGACTCGTTCCGGATGGCGCTGGAGGTGGCGGAGGCACGCGGCAGGGTGCTGGGCGCCAACCACCCCGACACGCTGGTGACGCGGTACGAGGTCGCGTACGCGCTCGGCATGCTCGGCCGCTGGACGGAGGCGCTCCAGACGTACCGCGAGGTCGCGGCCGGCCGCACCCACGCGCTGGGCGGCGACCACCCCGACAGCCTGGCGGCGCGCTACGAGGTCGGCATAAGCCTCGGCCGGCTCGGCCGCAGCGCCGAGGCCCTGGAGCTGTACCGGGGCCTCGTGGATGACCGCACCCGGGTACACGGCCCCACCGACCCCGAGACGCTGCGCGCCCGCCACGGCCTGGGGGTGAACCTCGGCAGGCTCGCCCGCTGGGAGGAAGCCCTCGCGGAGTCCCGCGACGTGTGCGCGATCCGCGAACGGGTACTTGGCCCCGACCACCCGGACACCCTGGTCAGCCGCCGCGAGGTCGCCGTCGGCCTGGGCTGGCTGAGCCGCTGGTCCGACGCCCTGGCGGTCTACCGCAGCGTGGCGGAGTCCCGCGAACGGGTGCTCGGCCCGGACCACCCTGACGCCCTGGCCAGCCGCAACGACGAGGCGCACTGCCTCGAACAACTGGGCAGGGGCGGCGAGGCGGTGGAACTCTACCGGCGGGTGGCGGCCCTACGACAACAGCGCGAGGCGGGGCGGCACTAGGGTCCGCCTTCTGGACCCGGCCCCGGAGCGGTGTTCCGGAGGCTCGGACCGTGACCCGCCGGTCGGACGGGGCGGGGTCCCGCCGGGGCCCGGGGCGTGTTACCAAGAGCCATGCCCGCACTCACCTCTCCCGCCCGCGCCTCCTACGACGCCGTGATCGTCGGCGGCGGTCACAACGGACTCGTCGCCGCCGCCTATCTCGCCGGGGCCGGGCGCTCCGTTCTCGTACTGGAGCGTCTTGGACACACCGGCGGGGCCGCCGTCTCCACCCGGCCCTTCGCCGGGGTCGACGCACGTCTCTCCCGCTACTCGTACCTCGTGTCGCTGCTGCCCCGGAAGATCGTGGACGAGCTCGGGCTGCGGTTCGCCGTACGGAAGCGGACCGTCTCCTCGTACACACCCGTCGAGCGCGGCGGGCGGCCGACCGGACTGCTCGTGGGCGGCGGCACCGGCCGTACGAGGGAGTCGTTCGCCGGGCTGACCGGAGGCGACGCCGAGTACGCGGCCTGGCAGGACTTCTACGCCTCGACCCTCCGCGTCGCCGGGCGTGTCTTCCCGACCCTCACCGAACCGCTGCCCGCGCGCGCCGAGTTGCGTGCCCGGATCGGAGACGAGGCCGCCTGGCGCATGCTCTTCGAGGAACCGATCGGTGTCGCGATCGAGGACCGGTTCGCCGACGACCTCGTACGCGGTGTCGTCCTCACCGACGCGCTGATCGGCACCTTCGCCGACGCCCACGACCCGTCCCTCGTGCAGAACCGCTGCTTCCTCTACCACGTCGTCGGCGGCGGCACCGGTGACTGGGACGTGCCGGTCGGCGGTATGGGCGCGCTCACCGACGCCCTCGCCGCCGCCGCACGCGCGGCCGGCGCGGAGATCGTCACCGGCCACGAGGCGACCGGCGTCGAGACGGACGGCAGCCACGCCGAGGTCGCCTTCCGTACGGAGGCGGGCGACACCGGAAGCGTCGCGGCCCGCCACGTCCTGGTGAACGCGTCCCCGCAGGCGCTCGCCACCCTCCTCGGCGACGCGCCGCCCGCCCGGCCCGCCGAAGGCGCCCAACTGAAGGTGAACATGCTGCTGCGCCGGCTCCCGCGGCTGCGCGACCGGAGCGTCGACCCGCGCGAGGCGTTCGCCGGGACGTTCCATATCGCCGAGGGCTACCGGCAGTTGGCGACGGCGTACGAGGAGGCGGCCGGCGGCCGGCTGCCGTCGGCGCCGCCCTCCGAGATCTACTGCCACTCGCTCACCGACCCGTCGATCCTGGCCCCCGAGCTGGCCGAGCAGGGCTACCAGACCCTCACCCTCTTTGGACTGCACACACCCGCGCGGCTGTTCGCCGACGCCAACGACACTGTCCGCGACGACCTGCTCAAGGCGACCCTGGAGCAGCTCGACGCCCATCTGGCCGAGCCGATCGCCGACTGCCTGGCCGTGGACGCGGAGGGGCGGCCCTGTATCGAGGCGAAGACACCCGTCGACCTCGAACGTGAACTGCGCCTGCCCGGCGGCCACATCTTCCACCGCGATCTCGCGTTCCCCTACGCCACCGCCGACACGGGCCGGTGGGGCGTGGAGACCGCACACGCGAACGTGCTGCTGTGCGGGGCGGGCGCCGTGCGGGGCGGCGGTGTCAGCGGCGTGCCCGGACACAACGCCGCCATGGCCGTGCTGGAGTCGGGCCGGGCCCCGTCCGGCGGTGCGTAGGGCCCTTGGGCCGTACGGCTGACGTCCTGTTTGTCTCCTTTGGGCCCTGGGTACACGGAGTCGGCGCGTCAGCGGCGCCAGCGAGGAGGCGGAGCATGAGCCAGAGCGGGGGCCCGGCCATCGGGACGGTCACCACGAAAGTCCCGGCGCGACTCGACCGGCTGCCCTGGTCGCGATGGCACTGGATGATCGTGATCGGCCTCGGCACCGTATGGATCCTGGACGGGCTCGAAGTCACCCTCGTCGGCAGCATCGCGAGCCGTCTCTCCGAGGACGGCAGCGGCCTGCCGGTCACCGACGCGGAGGTCACCGGTCTCGCCGCGGCCCTCTATGTGGCCGGTGCCTGCTCGGGGGCGCTCTTCTTCGGCTGGCTCACCGACCGCTTCGGCCGCAAGAAGCTCCTCATCGTCACGCTCTCGGTCTATCTGATCGCGACCGCGCTGACCGCGCTCTCCTTCAACGTGTGGTGGTTCGCCGCCTTCCGCTTCCTCACCGGATTCGGCATCGGCGGCGAGTACGCGGCCATCAACTCCGCCGTCGTCGAGCTCATCCCCAGCAAGTACCGGGGCCGCGTCGACCTCATCATCAACGGCGGCTTCTGGCTCGGTGCCATGGCCGGGGCCCTGCTCTCCGTCCTCGCGCTGAACACGAGCGTCTTCCCCAAGGACGTCGGCTGGCGGCTGACCTTCGCGCTAGGAGTCGTCCTCGGGCTGGTCATCCTGCTGGTCCGCCGGCATGTCCCGGAGAGCCCGCGGTGGATGTTCATCCATGGACACGACGAGAGGGCCGAGGAGATCGTCTCCGGCGCGGAGCGCGAGATCGAACGGGAGACCGGGAAGGAACTGCCGGAGCCCCGCGGGTCCCTCACCGTCGAACAGCGCAGGAGCATCGGCTTCGTCGAGATCGCGAAGACGCTCTTCCGGGTCTACCCCAAGCGCGCGACGCTCGGCTTCTCGCTCTTCGTCGGCCAGGCGTTCCTCTACAACGCCATCACCTTCGGCTTCGGCACCATCCTGGTGAACTTCTTCGGTGTGTCCAGCGGCTCGACCGGTTACTACTTCGCCGCCATCGCACTGGGCAACTTCCTCGGACCCCTGCTGCTCGGGCGGCTGTTCGATACGGTGGGCCGCAGGCCGATGATCGCGGGGACGTACATCGTCTCGGGGCTGCTGCTCTTTCTCACCGCCTGGTTCTTCAACGAGGGCTGGCTCAACGCGGCCACCATGACGGTCTGTTGGGCCGTGGTGCTCTTCTTCGCGTCCGCGGGGGCCAGCTCCGCCTATCTGACCGTCAGCGAGATCTTCCCCATGGAGACACGCGCCATGGCGATCGCGTTCTTCTACGCCATCGGTACGGCGGCGGGCGGAATCTCCGGGCCGCTGCTGTTCGCGAGCCTCACCGAAAGCGGGGTCGTCGGCGACGCCGTCATCGCCTTCTGCGTCGGCGCCTCGCTGATGGTCGCCGCCGGTGTGGTCGCCGTGTTCTTCGCCGTCGCCGCCGAGGGCAGATCGCTGGAGGAGGTCGCCAGGCCGCTGTCGGCGCGCGAGTGACCCGCCAACCTGGCGCGACGTACTACCCGGGGCTACCCGGAGACGTTCTTCATCTCGATCGAGGCGATGCGGCCGACGTTGTCGAACAGGACATGGGCCGTGGCACCGCCGGGCAGATCGGCGCTCACCCGGTCCGCCTCCTGACGCTGCGTCAGCCCGTGATGGCCGAAGTACCCGCTCACCACGGTACGGGCCGAACTCCCCGCGAGCAGGTTCGCGCCCGTCAGCAGGACCCGCGGCAGCGTGATGCCGTCGGGCACGGCACGCGGCACCCGCGGGTCGTCGGGCACCATGTACAGACGGCCCTCGGGGGAGGCCTGGACGCCCAGGTAACCGGCCGCGCCGAGCGCGCCCATCGCCCCGAACGCGAGGGTCTCCACCGCGAACCCGGGGTCATCGAACGCCGACAGGTCGACCAGGTCGGTGGTGAATTCGCGGATGCCGTGGGCCTCACCCAGCCGCCGTATCTCGTTCGCCGCGCCGACGACGGGCGACTGACCGAAGCCGGGGTTCGCCCAACCCCACAGCCAGGACTCCTCCGAAATGTCGAAACTGCCCAGCACCGAGATACGCAGATCGCGGCCCGCCTGGCGGTAGAGACGCTGGTCGAGATCGGCGGTCCACGGGCCGGCCGGCATGAACTCGGTGAAGGCTTCGAGCTGTTGGGCACCCCAGGCGGCGTGCCGCTCGGTCAGCCGGAGGAACGGGTCGCTGAAGCTGGTGGTCGCGTTCATCCGGAAACCCTAGTGCGTGGCCCCTGGACCCTCGTACGAGGGGCGCGTCGCGCCTCAGTCCGCGGACACGCTCCAGCCGGCCAACTCGACCCGCGCCGCGTCCCCGTGCCGCGAGCCGTCGAACACCGTTCGGCCGCCGTCCTCGACCCGGAGCCCGTCCACATACGCCCCCCGGCCGACGTACGCACCGCCGGTCGCGTACCGCCAGCGCAGCCGCACGTCGCGCCCCCGCCAGGCGGCGAGGTCGGCGTGGAGCCGGTGCCACACGCGCCCCGACCAGCCCGAGACCGAGCCCGTGGGACGCGGGGTGCCCGCCCCCGCACCCGGCCGCGTCGTCGTGAACGGCACGGGCACCCACTCCGCGCCCGCGGAGCCGTCGGCCGCCTCCAGGACCAGGACGCCGCTCTCCGGCTCCGTGTCCCACCACAGCGAGCAGCGCACCCGCCCCCGCCCGGTGGCGAGGCGCATCGCGGGCAGAGTGAGCGTGGCGGTGGCGCCTGCGGCCATGCCCGAGAACCACGCGGTCCGGCCCTCTTCGGGGGCGACGGGAACTGCGCGCGCCAGATGATCGGCGGCGGCGACCCTCGGCGCGCTTCCCGACCGCCAACTGCGCACCGGATGCACGGAGTTGCCGAGCACGACAAGGAAGGAGTCGGTCGTCGGATCGAGCACGAGACTGGTCCCGGTGAAGCCGGTGTGCCCCGCCGTACGCGGCGTGGCCATGGCCCCCATGTACCAGTGCTGGTAGAGCTCGAAGCCCAGACCGTGCGCGTCACCGGGGAAGCCCGTGTTGAAGTCGGTGAACATCAGCTCCACCGACGCCGGACGCAGGATCCTCGCCCGGCCGTACGCGCCGCCGCTCAGGAGCGTACGGCCCAGGACCGCCAGGTCCCAAGCGCACGAGAAGACCCCGGCGTGACCGGCGACCCCGCCGAATCCGTACGCGTTCTCGTCGTGCACCTCGCCCCACACGAGACCGCGGTCGAGCCCCGACCACGGCTGCCGCATGTCCTCCGTGGCCGCGATCTTCGGCCGCCAGGACGCGGGAGGGTTGAAGCGGGTGCGGTGCAGGCCCAGGGGCGCGGTGATCTCCTCGCGCAGCAGGACGTCCAGCGCGCGGCCGGTGACCTTCTCCAGGACGAGCTGAAGGGAGATCAGATTGAGGTCCGAGTACCGGTAGACACCGCCCGGCGGGCTCGTGGGCGCCTCGTCCCACAGCAGTTGGAGCTTTCCCTCGCGCGTCGGCTCCTTGTAGAGGGGCAGCCAGGAGACGAAACCCGAGGTGTGCGTGAGCAGTTGACGGACCGTGATGTCCTCTTTGCCCGCGCGGCCGAAGTCGGGAAGGTACGACGCGACGCGCTCCTCCAGGGCCAGCGTCCCGCGCTCGATCTGCTGCACGGCGAGGATCGAGGTGAAGAGCTTGGAGACGGACGCCAGGTCGAAGACGGTGTCATCGGCCATCGCGATCTGCTCGCCGGCCGGCAACTCGACGCCGGTGTCGGTCGCCTCGTCGTACGCCGAGTAGCGCACCGCCTTGCCGATGGGCCGGTGCAGGGCGACGGTGCCGCCGCGCCCGGCGAGCAGGACGGCGCCCGCGTACCAGGGGTGCGCGGGCGAAGGCGCCAGGAACCGCTCGGCATCGGCCACCAGCCGCTCCAGCGGCCCCGGCAGCAGCCCGGCGCGCTCGGGGGAGCCCCGCCGCAGCGTCGGGGACGGCCGCCCGGAGCCCGAGCCCGCGGGGCCGGGCGCCCCCGCGCCCGCTCCTATGGCGGTGGCCGCGTCGGCGAACGGTACCGGCGCCAGGGCCAGCGCGCCTCCGAGCGCCAGCATGCCCCCGCCGAGCCTCCGCCGGCTGATCCCGTCACCCGCCGCCGCGTCCGCGCTCATCCGGCACCCCTCTGACGCTCCGTCCGAAACTGTCCGCCGCCCGAGGTTACTGCCCTGGTGCGGTACGGGCGACGACGGTGCGGCTCACCGCGCGGGTGCCCGGGACCTCTGGCAGCGTGAGGCGTATGACGACGCGCTACGGGATCCGTTCTCTGTGGTCCCGCTGGACCGTGGTCGCACCGCTGCTCGCCCTGGTCGCGCTCGTACTCGGCTGGGGACGCGATCTGCCCGGCTACGCGGTCGCCCTGGTGGCCCTGCTCCTCGGGGGCGCCGTACTCGCCGCCGTCCACCACGCCGAGGTCGTCGCGGCGCGGGTCGGCGAGCCGTTCGGCTCACTCGTGCTCGCCGTCGCCGTCACCGTCATCGAAGTGGCGCTCATCGTCACCCTGATGGTCGACGGCGGCGCCAAGAGCGCGACCCTCGCCAGGGACACCGTCTTCGCCGCCGTGATGATCACCTGCAACGGCATCCTGGGCCTCTCCCTCATCGTCGCCGCCATCCGCACCCGGGTCGCCGTCTTCAACGCCGAGGGCTCGGGCGGCGCGCTGGCCATGGTCGCCACACTCGCCACACTCAGCCTCGTGTTTCCGACCTTCACGACGAGCAAACCGGGGCCCGAGTTCTCCACGGCGCAGCTCACGTTCGCCGCCATCGCCTCCCTCGGGCTCTACTTCCTCTTCGTCGCCATGCAGACGGTCCGTCACCGCGACTACTTCCTGCCCGTCACCCAGGAGGGCGAGATCAAGGAGGTGGATGATCACGCGCCGGTGCCGACGCGGCGGGCGACGACACTGAGCCTGGTGCTTCTCCTCGTGGCGCTGATCGCCGTCGTCGGCGACGCGAAAGCGGTGTCGCCCACCATCGAGTCGGGTGTGGAGGCGGCCGGGATGCCGCACGCCGTGGTGGGTGTGATCATCGCCCTGCTCGTCCTGGCCCCCGAGACCCTGGCCGCCGTCCGGGCCGCGCGCCGCGAGCGGGTGCAGACCAGCTTCAACCTGGCGCTCGGCTCGGCCATGGCCAGCATCGGCCTGACGATCCCGGCCATCGCGCTCGCCACCATCTGGCTGGAAGGACCGCTGGTCCTCGGCCTGAACGCCACCCATATGGTGCTGCTCGCGCTCACCGTGGTCGTGGGCGCGCTCACCGTCGTGCCGGGGCGGGCGACGCTGCTTCAAGGCGGTGTCCACATGGCGGTGTTCGCGGCGTTCGTCTTCCTCGCGGTGAGCCCGTAGGGCCTGTCGTCCGGCTCGGGCCCGGACCCGCGCTCACCGGTCAACTTTCGTACCCGCGCGGACAGTTGCCGGGGCCGCCGGTTGACCACCCCTAATGCGGGGCGGCAGTAGGGGTGTACTCAGCAACACCCCGGATCTGGGTCGTACGCCCAATGTGCCGCCGTCTGATTCTGCGTAACTTCTCATGTCGTGGCACAGAGAGTGTCCGACCGGAGGGGCGAGGCACGGCGCTGGTGCTCCGCCCCTCCGACCCGCGGCCGATCTCACTCCACGGCACGGCGCCGACACGCGCCGAGCCCTTTCCCCATGTCCTGATCCCCCCCCAGACCGGGAGTACGTCTCGTGGCCACGTTCCTCTACAAACTCGGACGGTTGGCGTTCCGGCGCCGGATCTACGTC
Source organism: Streptomyces sp. NPDC058665 (assembly GCF_042714995.1). Taxonomy (NCBI): domain Bacteria; kingdom Bacillati; phylum Actinomycetota; class Actinomycetes; order Kitasatosporales; family Streptomycetaceae; genus Streptomyces; species Streptomyces sp. NPDC058665. The sequence continues at coordinate 22,020 of NZ_JBHXRX010000046.1, read as the reverse complement.
GCCCTCGTATGGGTGGCGCTGCTGGCCCTCTCCGGCGTGGGCGCCGCGTCCGCCGCCTCCGCGGGATCCAGCTTCTCCATTCCCGGGACGGAGGCCCAGAAGGCCTTCGACCTGATCGATGAGCGCTTCCCCGGCAGCAGCGTCGACGGAGCGGTCGCCCGGGTCGTCTTCAAGGCGCCGGACGGCCAGACGATGGCCTCCCCCGAGAACAAGGCCACGGTCGAGGAGGTCGTCAAGGCGCTGCCGGCCGGTTCGGACCAGGTCGGGACGGTCACCGACCCGTACAAGGCCAACGCCATCTCGCAGGACGGTTCGACGGCCTATGTCGCGGTCTCGTACAAGGTCACCACGCTGGAGCTGACCGACGACACCCGCACCTCGCTGGAGGACATCGGGGCCGACGCGAGGAAGAGCGGACTGACGGTCGAGATCGGCGGTGACGCGCTCCAGGCCATCCCGGCCGCCGGAGCCACCGAGGTCATCGGTGTCGCCATCGCAGCCGTCGTACTCGTCATCACCTTCGGTTCGCTCATCGCGGCGGGGCTGCCGCTGGTCACCGCGCTCATCGGCGTCGGGATCAGTGTCTCCGTCATCGCCTCGCTGGCGGGCGCGATGGACTTCGACTCCACCACCAGCGTTCTCGCGATGATGATCGGTCTGGCCGTCGGCATCGACTACGCCCTGTTCATCGTCTCCCGCTACCGGTCGGAGCTGGCGGACGGGCACGAACCCCAGGAAGCCGCCGGACGGGCGGCCGGCACGGCGGGATCCGCCGTGTTCTTCGCGGGTCTCACCGTCGTCATCGCTCTTGTCGGGCTCGCCGTCGTCAACATCCCGATGCTCACCAAGATGGGCCTCGCGGCGGCCGGCACGGTCGTCGTCGCCGTACTCGTCGCGCTCACTCTCGTCCCGGCCGTGCTGGGCTTCGCGGGCAAGCGGGTGCTGGGCAAGAAGGCGCGCAGGAAGCAGGAGCGCGAGCGGGCCGCGACCACCCCCGGCAAGCCCAACATGGGCACCCGCTGGGCCCGTTTCGTCCTGCGCCGTCCCGCCGTCGTGGTCCTCGTGGGAGTCGTCGGCCTCGGTGTCGCCGCCGTCCCTGCGGCCCAGCTGGAGATGGGTCTGCCCGACAACGGCTCGCAGCCGACCAGCACCACGCAGCGCAAGGCGTACGACATCCTCTCCGACTCCTTCGGGCCCGGCTTCAACGGCCCGCTGGTGGTCGTCGTCGACGTCAAGGGCGACGACGACGCCGAGCGGGCGGTCGGCCAGGTCTCCGACGCGGTGAAGGGCGTCAAGGACGTCGTCGCCGTCACCCCCGCCACCTTCAACGAGGCCGGCGACACGGCGATGATCACCGCGGTCCCGAAGGACCGTCCCTCGTCCGTGGACACCGAGAACCTGGTCCACGCGGTCCGCGACGCGGGCGGTGAGGTCGCCTCCGAGACCGGGGTGAAGGTCCTGGTCACCGGCGCCACCGCGCTGAACACCGACTTCTCGCAGAAGATGAACGACGCGCTGCTGCCCTACCTGGCGGTCGTCGTGGGTCTGGCGTTCCTCCTGCTGATGCTGATCTTCCGGTCGATCCTCGTACCGCTCAAGGCCGCCCTCGGCTTCCTCCTGTCGGTCGTCGCCGCGCTCGGCGCCGTGGTCGCGGTCTTCCAGTGGGGCTGGCTCTCGGACTTCTTCGGTATCGAGCAGACCGGCCCGGTCATGTCGATGGTGCCGATCTTCATGGTGGGTACGGTCTTCGGTCTCGCGATGGACTACGAGGTCTTCCTCGTCACGCGGATGCGTGAGGCGTACGTCCACGGGGAGCAGCCGCGCGAGGCAGTCGAGACGGGCTTCCGGCACGGGGCGCGTGTCGTCACCGCCGCCGCGATCATCATGATGGCGGTCTTCGCGGGCTTCGCGGGCTCGGGCGAGTCCATGATCAAGCTGATCGGCTTCTCGCTGGCCGTCGCGGTCTTCTTCGACGCCTTCGTGGTCCGGATGGCCATCGTGCCCGCGGTGCTCGCGCTGCTCGGCACCAAGGCCTGGTGGCTGCCGCGCTGGCTCGACCGGCTGCTGCCGAACGTCGACGTGGAGGGCGACCAGCTCCGCAAGACGCTCGACCAGCGGGCGAGCACGGGTCCGGACTCCGACCCGGACTGGAACAAGCCGATGGCGCGTGTCTGACGTGTGGTGACCTCGATCGCCGGACGGGCCTGATGGGTCCGTCCGGCGATCGGGCGATTCAGGACGGGTGTACGGCCGCCGGGCCGCGCACCCGTCCGGTCACGTTCACGGCGTCCTGAGGTCCACGATCCGCCGGATCTTGCCCACCGAACGCTCCAGCGTCTCCGGATCCACCACCTCGACCGCCACCGAGACCCCGATCCCGTCCTTCACCGCCGTCTCGATCGCCCGCGCGGCGGCCGTACGCTGCTCAGGCGTCGCCCCCGTCCGCGCCTCGGCCCGCACGGTCATGGCGTCCAGCCGGCCCTCGCGGGTGAGCCGCAGCTGGAAGTGCGGGGCGACCCCCGCCGTACGCAGCACGATCTCCTCGATCTGGGTCGGGAACAGATTCACCCCGCGCAGGATCACCATGTCGTCGGTGCGCCCGGTCACCTTCTCCATCCGCCGGAACACCCGGGCCGTGCCCGGCAGCAGCCGCGTCAGATCGCGCGTGCGGTAGCGGATCACCGGCATCGCCTCCTTGGTGAGGGAGGTGAAGACCAGCTCGCCCTCCTCACCGTCGGGCAGCACCTCACCGGTGAACGGGTCGACGACCTCCGGATAGAAGTGGTCCTCCCAGATGTGCAGCCCGTCCTTCGTCTCGACGCACTCCTGCGCCACGCCGGGGCCGATGACCTCGGAGAGGCCGTATATGTCCACCGCGTCGATCGCGAACCGCTCCTCGATCTCCCGCCGCATCGCCTCGGTCCACGGCTCGGCGCCGAAGATGCCGACCTTCAGGGAGGTCGCCCGGGGATCGACACCCTGGCGCTCGAACTCGTCCAGCAGCGTGAGCATGTACGAGGGCGTCACCATGATGATCTCGGGCCGGAAGTCGGTGATCAGCTGGACCTGCCGCGCGGTCATACCGCCGGACGCGGGGATGACGGTGCAGCCGAGCCGCTCGGCGCCGTAGTGCGCGCCCAGACCGCCGGTGAACAGGCCGTATCCGTACGCCACATGGACCTTGTGACCGGGCCGGCCGCCGGCCGCCCGGATCGAGCGGGCCACGACGTCCGCCCAGGTGTCCAGATCGCCCTGTGTGTAGCCGACGACGGTCGGGCGGCCGGTGGTGCCGCTGGACGCGTGAACGCGCCGGACGTCCGCCTGGTCGACGGCGAACATCCCGAAGGGATAGTTGTCCCGCAGATCCGACTTGGCGGTGAAGGGGAAGCGGGCGAGGTCCGCGAGCGAGCGGCAGTCGTCCGGCCGCAGCCCGGCGGCGTCGAACGAATCGCGGTAGAAGGTCACGTTCTCGTAGGCGTGCCGCAGCGTCGCCCGCAACCGGGTGAGCTGCAACGCTTCGAGCTCGTCCCGGCCGAGCCGCTCCCCGGCGTCCAGCTGAACCGTCATGGCTGACTCCCCGAACTCTTCCCCACCGACAGATGGACCGCTCGACCGATCATTCGGTTGATCTTCTTCCCGCCCAGTAATCCAGCCCTCCCGACCCCCGTCAAGGCTCGGGGCGGCTCCCGCGCCCTGACCCGAAACCTGCCCGGCGGCCCGGTCGCATACCAACCAACCACCTCTCCAAGGGGGTTGGGGACCGCCGGTGCAATGGCCTGTCCGGGACCGGGAACGATCGATAGGCTGGCCCCGGACGACGAACCGGGAGGAGCGGGACGTGGCTGAGAGCACCACCACCCAGCAGCCGTTGGCGGGCTGGGACAAGCCGGAGCTGGATCTGAGCAACGCCGACTGGCGTTCGAGCAGCCAGGGCACCGGAGACGTCCAGATCGCCTTCGTGGAAGGCTTCATCGCCATGCGGAACGGCGGTAAACCGGAGAATCCCTCACTGATCTTTAGCCCCGCGGAGTGGCGGGCCTTCGTAATCAACGCCCGCGAAGGGGAGTTCGACCTCACCTGACCGCGCCCCGCCTCCCGTCCCGGCGAGCTCCAGGGTCCCGCGTCGCCGGGGTCCCGCGGAGACGTACCATTGCCGCATGTCCTTCCTCCGCCGCCGCAGCTCCGCCACACCCGCGGGCCCGGACTTCGACGTCCTGGCCATGGACCCGGGTGACTGGCCCGGAAATCTGGGCGCCGGTCTGCTGCCCGCCCCCGACGGGAGCTGTCAGGGGGTCTTCCTGCGGTACGACCTGTTCGGCGGACGCGGCCCGGCGATGATCATCGGCAATCTGCCCGAGGGTTCGCCGGCCCGTGAGCTGGAGGACGGGCAGATCCCCTTCGAGGTCGCGCAACTGCTGATCGCCCTGGAGAACGAGGAGCACGTCGACGTCGTCAGTACGGAGGACGTGCCGGTGATGCAGGGCGACAACCTGCTGATCGTGCGCCGGCTCAAGCTCTCCGAAAGCCGTATCGCCTGCGTGCAGTTCGACCGCAGCGACAACGTGCTCGTCACCATCGCGAGCTGGGACCGGCCGATCACCGATGACCTCTACGCGCTGCTGAAGCCGCTGCCGGCGGAGCTCTTCCAGCAGGGCTGAGCAGGGCGGGGCCGACAGCCGTCCCGACACCCCGCACACGGCGCTCTCTCGGCGCGCCTCACCCCATCACCTCGCGGCCGGAGAAATGCCTGCCGCGAGGTTTTGTCATGTGCCTTGCCAATTCAGTCATCGGACTTTTAACGTCTGCCGCATGACTCAGGGCATCACCCGCAGAACCACGATGAAGTCCGCACTCGGCGTAACCAGTGCTCTCGCGCTGGGTGTTCCTGCTCTGGCCGGTAGAGCGGCAGCAGCCGACCCCTCCGATGAATTGACGCTCTGGTACGCGAAGCCCGCCGCCGACTGGGAGCGCGAAAGCCTGCCCATCGGCAGCGGCGCACTCGGCGCCGGCATCTACGGAACGCTCGTCTCCGAGCGACTTGTCCTCAACGAGAAGACGCTCTGGACCGGCGGCCCCGGCGCCCCGGACTACGACCACGGCAACTGGACCAGCCCGCGGCCCGGTGTGCTGCGCGCGGTTCAGGACCGGATCGACGCCGAAGGGTCCATGACCCCGGAGGCCGTCGCGGCCGAACTGGGCCAGCCCAAGCACAACTTCGGCTCCTACAACGTCTTCGGCGATCTGCTGATCGACGTCCCCGGAGCGCCCGGGGCCCCCGACTCCTCCTACCGGCGTGCCCTGGACATCGGCACGGCCCTCGCCTCGGTCTCGTACGCCCACCAAGGCGCCACGTACACACGGGAGTTCTTCGCCTCCCACCCCGGCAAGGTCATCGCAGGCAGGTTCGCCGCCGACCAGCCGGGCATGATCGGCTTCACCCTCCGCTACACCTCCCCCCGCAAGGACTTCACGGCCACGGCGAGCGGCGACCGCCTCACGATCCGGGGCAAGCTCCAGAACAACGGGCTGCTCTTCGAGGGCCAGATCCGCGTACGTACGGAAGGAGGCACCGTCACCGCCGGGAACGGCACCCTCACCGTCAGCGGCGCCGACAGCGCGTGGTTCGTCCTCGCGGCCGGTACCGACTATGCCGACACCTACCCCGACTACCGCACCGACGACCCGCACGGCGCGGTCACCGACGCCGTCGACCGGGCGGCCGGCCGGTCCTACGACGACCTGCGCACCGAGCATGTCGAGGACTACCAGGGGCTGTTCGACCGGGTGTCGCTCGACATCGGCCAGCAGCTGCCCGACCTGCCGACCGACCAGCTGCTCGCCCAGTACACCGGTGGCACCGGCACCGCCGACAAGGCGCTCGAAGCGCTGTACTTCCAGTACGGCCGCTATCTCCTCATCGCCTCGTCACGGGCCGGGTCGCTGCCCGCGAACCTCCAGGGCGTGTGGAACAACGTCACCAACCCGCCCTGGGACGCGGACTATCACGTCAACATCAACCTCCAGATGAACTACTGGCTCGCCGAGGTCACCAACCTCGCCGAGACCACCGTGCCGTACGACAAGTACGTCGACTCGATGCGCGAGCCGGGCCGCACCACCGCGCGGGAGATCTTCGAGACGGCCGGCTGGGTGGTGAACAACGAGACCAATCCGTACGGCTTCACGGGCCTGCACCAGTACCCGCAGTCGTTCTGGTTCCCCGAGGCCGGCGCCTGGCTCACCCAGCAGATGTACGACCACTACCGGTTCAACGCGTCGACGGACTATCTGCGCTCCACCGCCTTCCCGGTGATGAAGGAGACCGCCGAGTTCTGGCTCGGCTTCCTGCGGGCCGACCCGCGCGACGGCAAACTCGTCGTCAACCCCAGCTACTCGCCCGAGAACGGTGACTTCACGGCCGGTGCGGCGATGTCCCAGCAGATCGTGCACGACCTGCTCACCAACACGCTGGAGGCGTCGGAGACCTTGGGCGACGACCCCCGTTTCCGCCGACGGCTCCGGCTGGCGCTGCGCGACCTGGACCCCGGGCTGCGCATCGGGTCCTGGGGACAGCTCCAGGAGTGGAAGGAGGACCTGGACGACCCGGACAACGACCACCGGCATGTCTCGCACCTCTTCGGCCTGCACCCGGGCCGGCAGATCGAGGTCGGCACCGAGTGGGCCGACGCCGCCAAGGTCTCGCTCACCGCGCGTGGTGACGGCGGCACGGGCTGGAGCAAGGCCTGGAAGATCAACTTCTGGGCGCGGCTGCGCGACGGCGACCACGCGCACAAGATGCTCACCGAGCAGCTGAAGAGCTCGACCCTGCCGAACCTCTGGGACACCCACCCGCCGTTCCAGATCGACGGCAACTTCGGCGCCTCCTCCGGTGTCGCCGAGATGCTGCTCCAGAGCCAGCACGGCCCGATCGAGGCCCTGCCGGCCCTGCCGGCGTCCTGGCCCGACGGCTCGGTCACCGGGCTGCGGGCACGCGGCGGCGCCACGCTGGACATCACGTGGGCCGGGGGCAAGGCGAGCCGGATCGTGCTGACGGCGAGCCGTACCGGCAATCTGACCCTGCGCAGCACCCTGCTGCCCGGCGGCGAGAAGACGTTCCGCGCCACCGCCGGACAGGTGTACGAATTCACAGCGGGCCGCGGCCGGCACTGACGGGCGCGGCACGAGGGGGAGGAAGGACATCCCCTGGGGGCTTCGTCCGGCAGCGGCGGCAGCCGGGCGGAGCCCCGCCGAGAATTGAGCGCTCCGCGCCCCTGCGGATGGCGCCCGGATCCCGCAAGATGGAAACAGGTCCGGGGTACTCCATACCGGCCGTTCGCCGGTGCGGACCTCCGCCGAGCGAAGGGGCAGCATGGACAGTAACGATCTGACGCCCGAGGTCCTGCGCAGGCTGCGGAAGCCGCGGACCTACCCGGCGGTGTCCTTGACGATCCCCACCCATCGGCGCGATCCGCGGAACGACGGCGACCCGGTGCGGCTGCGCAACGTCCTCGCCGACGCCGTGCACCGCATGGAGGCCGACCCGGACATCTCGAAGGCGGCCTGCCTCGCCGTGAAGTCTCAGCTCGACCAGGCGGGGGCCGAGGTCGACCTGCGCCACAAGCGCGACGGACTGCTGATCCTCGCCGACGCCGACGAACACCAAGTCTGGTACCTGCCCCGCGAGACGCCCGAGTCGGTCGTCATCAGCGACACCTATCTCACCCGGAACCTGGTCGCCGCCACCGCCCAGAGGCACCGCTACTGGGTGCTGAGCGTGGCCGCGGACCGCGCGACCCTGTGGAGCGGCGACGGCGAGTCCCTGCACGAGCACCGTGCCGACGGCTTCCCCATGACCGCGCCCGAGGAGACGTGGGACGTCGAGCGCGAGGAACGGATCGGCGACACGCCGAGCACCTTCACCGACGAGGAGACCCGTAAGTTCCTGCGGTCCGTCGACGACGCCCTCACGGCCGTGCTCGCCACGCGACCGGGCCCGTTCCATCTGGTCGGTGTCGCCCCCGCGCTCGCCCTGCTGGAGGACGCGGGCTCCACCGCCAGGTCGGCGGCCGGCCGGCTGGCCAAGGGCGGCCTCACCGACGGCCCCGCCCCCGTGCTGTGGAAGGCGATCCAGCCCGTCGTCAGGCAGTACGCGCGCAGCGAGGAGACCGAGGTCCTGGCCAAGCTCGGCGACGCCAGGGGCAGGCGCACCTTCGCCGCGGGCCTTGACGAGGTGTGGGAGGCGGTACGCGGGCGGCGGGCCGGTCTGGTGGCGGTGGAGGAGCACTTCCAGCGCTCAGCCAGGGTCGGCGACGGACATCTGATCCCGGTCGACGGGGAGGACGAGGCCGCCCTCGGCCGTGAGGTGCAGGACGACATCGTGGACGAGCTGGTCGAGTCGGCCCTGGACGGCGGCGCGCAGGTCGTGTTCCTCGACGACGACGTGCTCGCGGGGCACGGCCGGATCGCGGCGATGCTGCGCTACTGACGGGGCGCCGTCCGTACGAGAACAAGCCGGGGGCGCCCGCCCCCCCCCCGGCCGGGGGGGGCCGGCGGCCGCCCAGGGGCCCGGCGGGGGGCCAGG
>NZ_JBHXRX010000046.1:0-13429 GCF_042714995.1 Streptomyces sp. NPDC058665 | reverse complement strand
ACAAATAGTTTGGTCGGCCGCGTATTTTTTTTATATCAGACTGGGCTGCGCTACTGCGGGGGCGCCGCCCGTACCATACCACGCGGGGCCCCCCCGCCCCCCCCCCGGCGGGGGGCGCCCGTCGCCCTACGAGAGCCGCGTCTCGGAGCCTGTCGGGCTCTCAGCGGCCCGAGGGCAGTACCCGGACATCGGACGCCTTCACATAGGCGACCCGGTGCCCGAACTGGATCTCGTAGTACTGCTCCGTGCCGCTCACCACGCGGTGACCCGTCGTGTCGAAGGTCGGCGCGAAGTAGTACGCGCCCGGCACCCGGTCACCGACCACGTACTTCTGGCCCGCGAGGAGCTTGTACGGGAACGGCGAGATCGCCTGCACCGGGATGCCGGCCGGGTACGCCGCCGCCTCCGGGTAGGCCCTGCCGTACACCGGGACCTCCGCGAGACCGGCCTTCGGCGTCAGCACCCGCTCATCGGCGCTCACGGCCGTGGGAGCCGTACGCGGATTGTGGAACCAGGCCTTCTGGCCGAGGTACCAGATCGCCGTCCAGTCGCCGTCCCGCCCGGCGACCGCGTACTGCTGGCCCGTCGAGGCGCGCGCGCCGTGGTCGTTGACGCCGGTCGTGGAGTCCCCGCCGTCCGGCCGCAGACCGATGTCCTTGACCAGCGGGGACGAGGCGTCCGGCGCCGTGTGCAGCCGTACCGCCCCCGAGCCGTGCGGGGCGCACGCCTGACCGGCCGTCACACAGCCCGTGTAGACGGGCTGGTTCGACGCGTAGTCGGGCCGGATCGTCACCGCGTTCGCGTGCCGCCCGCCGGCCGCCTTGAAAGGCTTGCCCAGCAGCTCGAAGTAGTGCGCCCAGTCCCAGTACGGACCCGGGTCGGTGTGCATCCCGGCGATGGTCGCGGCGGTCGTGCCGGGCACGTTGTCGTGGCCGATGATGTGCTGCCGGTCCAGCGGGATGTCGTAACGGTCGGCGAGATAACGCACCAGCCGGGACGACGTCCGGTACATCGCCTCCGTGTACCAGGCGTCGGGGGAGACGAGGAAACCCTCGTGCTCCAGGCCCACCGACGTGGAGTTGACGTACCAGTTGCCCGCGTGCCAGCCGACGTCCTTCAGCGGGACGTGCTGCGCGATGTGCCCGTCGGACGAGCGCAGCGAGTAGTGCCAGGAGACATACGTGGGGTCCTGGACCAGCTTGAGCGTGGTGTCCCAGGTCGCCTCGGTGTCATGGATGACGATCGAGTCGATGGAGGGGGACCCGGCTTTGGGTCGGTCGGCCTTGTCGTGGTTGCCGTAGTCGCCCTCGCCGAACTCCTCGTACGGCGCCGGGATCCACTCGCAGGCCACGGTGCGCGGGCACTCGGTCTGCCCGGCGTCGGCCTTGCGCAGCCCGAGCGCGGAGACCTGCGAGGGGTCGGGGGCGACACCGGGCGCGGCGGGCAGCGCCACCCGCTGCCCGCTGTCGGTCGTACGCGCCTGGCCGTCCCTGATCACCGCGTACACGTCGTTCGCGTACGTCGCGGCGGTGGCGGAGTCGTCGGCGCCGGAGAAACGGGCGACGGCGCCGTACCAGTCGGCCGGGTCGGCGCTCAGCGGCCTGCCGAGCTCACGCTGGGCGTCGGCCAGCAGGGCCGCGCCGCCGCGGATGTTGGCGGCGGGGTCCTGCCTGAGCCGCCCGGCGGACTGCCCGGTGAGCTTCGCCGCCCGGTCCACGGTGCGCAGCCGCGCGGGGAGTTGGGAGTTCTCGGGTACGACGGCCTCGCGGACCTCGTCCGGCGCGCCGGTCCGCACCGCGCGCGAGGTGTCGCCGCGGGCGTCCTCCGTGCCGTGCGAATGGTGGGGCGCCTCGGCGATCGCGGTCCTGGCGTCGGTGAGATGCATGGGGCCGTAGCCGCCGGTCACGCTCGGCGCGCCGCTGTGCGTGTCCCACCGCGACTGGAGGTAGGAGACACCGAGCAGGACGCTCGGAGGTACGTCGTACCGGTCCGCCGCCGCGGCGAAGTCACGCTGGAGCGAGCCGGCGGTGGGCTGTTCGGCGGTGGCGGATGGAGCGGCCGACACCAGCGGCAGCAGCAGCGCGGCCGAGGCGACGGCGCCCGCCGTGCGCGTCGCGCGTCCGCGGCCGGTTCTGACGGATGTGGGGGCGGAACCTTGCAATGCGGCCTCCAGTGACGTGGTGCGCGTAGCGCCCGCGGGGCTGTGCCCGGCACATGGCAGATCGTGCGGGGGCAGGGCAGGGCAGGGCAGGGCAGGGCTAGGGTCTGTCGTTTGGATCTTGCCGGGCTCGCGGTCCCTGGCACGCACGCTCGCCGCGTTGTCGTCGGTCGCCATGGCTCCGCCATGTCTCCCTCCTCCGCCTTGCGACCGCACGCACCAGACCCCGCTCCCTCATCCGACCTGATCCAAACGACAGACCCTAGGTCCTGTTCGGCGGAGATCCGCTGGACAGGACCTAAGGGGTATCGGCTTGAAGGCGATCCGTCAATCAGGCGTGGCGGCAGGGATTTCGCACGTCAGCGCGCGTGTCGCGGAGTTTCGCGGGCCACAGGCCATGGGCCTGCGGCGCGTCAGTGGTGTGAACCAATGAGCGGACTCGCCCGGCCTGGAACGTTGTTGGCCCGGCCTTGACACTTCCGGTACTTGACGCTCCGTCAGGCGGCTCCGCACGGGCGGTCGGCCGGTGCTCACGAGGTGCTGTCGCGTGCCAGCTGCCGGTCCACCTGCGACGGCGACAGGGCGTGCTCGATCGCCAGGATTCCGGCCCCGACCGCCGCCGCGTTCTCACCCGTACGGCTCGGCTCTATCCGCAGCACCTGCGTGGCCAGCGGATGCGACCGCCGGTACACCGCCTCCCGTACGCCCGCGAGCAACTGGTCGTGCACGGCCGCCAGCGCGCCGCCCAGCACGACGGTGTCGGGGTTGAAGAAGTTCACCAGCCCGGCCAGCACCTCGCCGACCGCGCGGCCCGCCTCGCGGACCATGCGCAGCGCGTCCCTGTTGCCGGACTTCACCAGGCGTACGACATCACTGCCCGACGCGGCGTCGAGCCCCAGGCCCGCGAGCCTGGCCGCGATCGAGGCGCCGCCGGCCACCGCCTCCAGACAGCCGAAGTTGCCGCACCGGCAGGCGTCCTCCTGCTCGCCGACCTTGATGTGCCCGATGTCGCCCGCACTGCCCTGCGCGCCCCGGTGCAGCCTGCCGTCCGCGACGATGCCGCAGCCGATGCCCGTACCCACCTTGATGTACAGCAGGAAGCGGGTGCCGGGGAACGCCCGCCGCTGCTCGGCCAGGGCCATCACATTCACGTCGTTGTCGACGAGGGCCCGCGCGCCGAAGCGGGAGGCGAAGAACTCCGGAATCGGATACTGGTGCCAGCCCGGCATGATCGGCGGATCGACCGGGCGCCCCGTCGAGAACTCGACAGGACCCGGCACCCCCACTCCGATGGACCGCAGCGTGCGCGGCTCGCGCCCCGCCTTCTCCAGCAGGGTGTGCAGCGTGCGTTCCACATGGCGCAGGACGGAGTCGGGGCCGTCCCCGATCGACAGCGGATCCTCCTGGATGGCCAGGGTCGTACCGCCGATGTCCATCAGCGCCACCCGGCAGTGCGACGCGCCGAGGTCCACACCCGCCACCGCGTGCTCGCGGGTACGGAGCCGGAGCCTGCGCGGCGGTCTGCCGCCCGTCGAGCCGCCGGCCTCCGGCCCCGACTCGTCCACGAAGCCGTGCGCGATGAGCGCGTCCACGCGCTGGGAGACCGTCGAGCGCGCGAGCCCCGTCATCCGGGAGAGATCCGCGCGCGTCGCCGCGGCTCCGGAACTGATCAGCGTGAGCACCTCGCCCGGTGTGTGGGAGAGGGCGTAACTGCTGTTATCCGGCAGCGCAGACATGCCATCACCTTATGGAGGACTTTCGCTGCTCACAAGACACCATTGATTCGCCGTCCGTCCAAAGTGTTCGTCAACTCCGTTGAAATGAACGGCGCTTGGACCCTTGACAGGTCAAAGCCCAGTCACGACATTGCACAGCAGACCGCGACCGAGGAGCCATCGAGGAGCCAGGGGATGCTGACGATGCAGGGCGTGTCCAAGAGCTTTCTCGGGGTGCGTGTGCTCCATGACGTGGGACTCGACCTTCAACCCGGCGAGGTCCACGCCCTGGTGGGCGAGAACGGCGCCGGGAAATCCACCCTGATGAAGGTCCTGGCCGGCGAACACGCCCCCGACACCGGCACGATCACGCTCGACGGAACGGCGCACACGTTCAGCCATCCCGGGCAGGCGCAGGCCGCCGGGATCGGCATCATCCACCAGGAGTTCGCGCTCCTCGCCCACCGCACCGTGGCCGAGAACGTCTTCCTCGGCCGGGAGCCGACCCGCCGCGGCCTCGTGGACCGCGCGGCCATGGAGCGGCGCACCGCCGAACTCCTCGCCGAGATCGACGAGACGGGCATCACCCCGCGCACGCTCGTCCGCGAGCTGTCCGTCGCCCGGCAGCAGACGGTCGAGATCGTCAAGGCGCTCGCCTCCGACGTGCGTGTGCTTGTCATGGACGAGCCAACCGCGCCGCTCGCCGAACACGAGGTCGCGCTCCTGTCGGCCCTGGTCCGCCGGCTGACCGCGCGCGGCCTCGGCATCCTCTACATCTCGCACCGCCTCAAGGAGGTCTTCGACCTCTCGGCACGCGTCACCGTCCTCAAGGACGGCCGCCATGTCACCACCGTCCGCACCGCCGACACCACGCCGGACGACATCGTCCGCGCGATGGTCGGCCGCGATCTGACCGCCTACTACCCGCCGAGGGCCGCCCACGACGAGATCGGCGACGTACGGCTCACCGTCACCGGCGGCGGCAACGCCCGCCTCAGGGGCATCGACCTCACCCTGCGCGCCGGCGAGGTCGTGGGCATCGCGGGCCTCCAAGGCGCGGGGCGTACGTCGCTGGCCCGCGCCCTCTTCGGAGCCGCGCCCTTCACCACCGGCGCCATGACCGTCGGTGGCAGGCCCCTGCGGCCGACGAGACCGCGCCAGGCCATCCGCGCGGGCATCGCCCTGGTCACCGAGGACCGCAAGGGCGAGGGGCTGGCCCTGCGCCAGTCGGTGCGGGACAACGCGCTGCTGGTCACCAGGGCCGTCGCGGTACGGGGCAGACCCCCGGCCGGACGGGAGGTCACCGCACTCCTGGAACGCGTACGGCTCCAGTCGCGCGGCGAGGACCAGCAGGCCCAGTACCTCTCCGGCGGCAACCAGCAGAAGGTCGTCATCGCCAAATGGCTGGCGGCCGGTCCCCAGGTGCTGCTCTTCGACGAGCCCACCCGAGGTGTCGACGTCGGGGCCAAGGCCGCCATCCACACCCTCGTACGCGAACTCGCCCGCGAGGGCCTCGCCGTGCTGATCATCTCCTCCGAACTGCCGGAGCTGATCGGGATGAGCGACCGGATCCATGTGATGTCCGAAGGCCGCCTCGTCGGTGAACTGCCCGCGGGGGCCGCCGAGGAGAACATCATGCGCCTCGCGACGGCAGGCTCGGACCGCTCCGCCGGTGCCACGGACGCTCCTCGGGAGGGCGCCGCATGACCACAGTCGAATCGGCTCCCGCCCCGTCCGGACCCCCCTCTAAGCGGACATCGTTGTCCAGGAACAGGGCGCTGCGCTCGGTGCGCCGGTCCTTCGACCCCGTCGTCGGCGTCTGGCTCGCCGCACTCGCCGTGACCGTCCTCGGCTGGATCGTCGTCGCCGCCCAGGGCGGGAACTTCCTCACCACCACCAACGCCGTCGCGATCCTCCAGAACTGCGTGGCGCTCGGCCTGGTCGCCGTCGGCCAGTCCGCCGTCATCCTCACCGGCTCCCTCGACCTCTCCGTCGCCTACCTCATCAGTCTCGGCACACTCGTCGCCGCCGAGACCATGGCGAGCGGCGGTGTCGTCACCGCCGTGATCGCCGTCCTCACCCTCTCCGTCGCCGTCGGACTCGCCAACGGGCTGATCGTCACCGGTCTCAAGGTCAACGCGTTCATCGCCACCCTCGGCATGGCGTTCATCCTGCGCGGCTGGATCGAGGACAACTACACCGGACCCGCCGGTGAGGTGCCCGTCTCCTTCCAGCGCCTCGGCTACGACCGTGTCGGCCCCGTACCCGTCTCGGTGTTCCTCCTCATCGCCGTGGCCGCCGTCATGTGGCTCATCACCCGCCGTACCCGACTCGGCCACCACATGTACGCCACCGGCGGCGACGAACACGCCGCGCGGCTCTCCGGCGTACGCACCGGGCGCACCGTCGTGATCGCCCATGTCCTGTGCTCGCTCTGCGTCGGCGCCGCCGCGCTCTTCCTCGCGGCGCGGCTCGGCGCCGGCGCCCCGTGGGCGGGCACCGAGGCACGCTACGACCTGGAGTCGATCGCGGCCGTGGTCCTCGGCGGCACGGCGCTCGCGGGCGGCCGAGGGGGAGTGGCGGGCACCCTCGGCGGCGTGTTCGTCCTGGCCGTGCTCGACAGCGTGTTCAACCAGCTTTCCGTGGACCCGTTCTTCAAGAACGTCGTACGCGGCGTCGTCATCATCGCCGCCGTCGCCATATACGCCAGACCCGGAAGGACCCCGAAGGCACCGAAGGCCCGGAAGGGAGGGGGCAGCGCATGAGCGCCCCGACCAAGACCCCGAACCCGGCCGAGCCGGCGAAGGGCAGAGCCCCGGCGGGCGCCACCGGCACGCGGATCGTCCGCGCGCTCGGCACCGGAATCCCCGTCTACGCGCTCCTCGCCGTGCTGCTCGTCGCACTGCTGATCACCGACCCGGCCTTCTACGAACCCGACAGCTTCCTCTCCTTCGTCAAGCGCGCCGCGCCGCTGGTCATCCTGGCCGCCGGACAGTATCTGGTCATCGTCTGCGGGGAGTTCGACCTCTCCGTCGGGGCGATCGTCACCGCGGGCGTGGTCGTCGCCGCCGAACTGTACGGCTCCTTCCCCGACGCCCACTGGCTGGTGGTCACCACCGTCCTGCTCCTCGCAGGCGCTCTGGCCGGGCTCATCAGCGGACTGATCACCACCGTCCTGCGAGTGCCGTCGTTCATCACCACCCTCGGCATGATGCTCATCCTCGAAGGCGCCGTCTTCTTCTGGACCGGCGGCTCGCCCCAGGGCGTACTGCCCACCGCCTTCCGCCAGTTGGGCCGGGGCACCGCATTCGGCTGGCTGCCCTGGGCGGTCGTCGCCTGTCTGGTCGCGGGGACGGTCGCCGTCCTCGTGATGCGCTCCGACTTCGGACGCACGCTCGTCGCCACCGGCGACAGCGACCGCGCCGCCGCCCTCGCCGGGGTGCGGGTGATCCGCGTGCGGACCGTCGCCTTCATCCTCTCCGGCGCAGCCGCGGCGCTCGCCGCCGTCCTCGTCGGAGGGTTCTCCGGGGTCTCCGCACAGGCGGGCAGGGGCTACGAGTTCGAGGCCATCACCGCCGTCGTACTCGGCGGAGTGGTCCTCGGCGGCGGCCGGGGCTCGGTGGTCGCCGCCATGGCCGGTGCCTTCTCCCTCCAGGCACTGTTCACCCTGCTCAACCTCCAAGGTGTGTCCGGAGCCCTGGAGTCCACCGTCCAAGGTGTCATCGTCATCGCCGCTGTCGGCCTCGGAGCCGCCGACTGGTCCCGGCTGCGCCGCCGTCGTACGCCACCCGGCAGCGGGCCACCAGGTCCCGTACCACCGGACCGTACGCACCCCACCGGTACGCACCCCTCGGGAGGAACACCCTCATGACCCTCATCCGTATCCTGCGCGGGCGTGCGCTCGCCGCGGGCGCGGCGCTGCTCGGCGCCGTACTCGTCACCTCCTGCACGAGCGACGCGCCACCCGAGTCGCCGCCGGCCGCGTCGGGCGGCGGGAGCACGGCGGACGCGGGCACCGGGAAACAGTCCACGTTCTTCGAACAGGCGGAGTACGACCGCCAGTTGGCCCTCGCCGGCGAGACGCCCGAGGGGCCGGCCGGTAAACCGTGGGAGCAGATGCTCAACCCGCAGATGGTCGACACCTCCCAGTACAAGATGGCCGACCCGAGCGGCATCGAACTCTGCTTCTCCAACGCCGGTGTCTTCAACCCCTGGCGGCAGGTGGGGCTGAAGAACATGCGCGCCGAGGTGAAACTCCACAAGGAGATCAGCAAGTTCACCGTCCTGGACGCCCAGGGCAAGGACGACAAGCAGATCTCCGACATCCAGGAGCTGTCCGCCCGCGGCTGCGACGCGCTGATCGTCTCGCCGAACACCACGGCCACCCTCACCCCCGCCGTGAAGCAGGCCTGCGGCAAGCTGCCGGTCATCGTCTTCGACCGGGGCGTGGAGACCGACTGCGCCGTCACCTTCGTCAACCCGATCGGCGGTTACGCGTACGGCGCGGTGGCGGCCGACTTCCTCGTCGAGAAGGTCAAGCCGAAGGGCAAGATCCTCGCGCTGCGCATCTCGCCCGGCGTGGACGTCCTGGAGACCCGCTGGTCGGCTGCGAAGGTCGCCTTCGACAAGAGTGAACTCGACGTCGTGGACGTGAAGTTCACCGACGGCGACCCGGCGAAGGCCAAGTCGATCGTGACCGACGCGCTCACCCGGCACGGCGACATCGACGGTGTGTGGATGGACTCCGGCGCCACGGCCGTCGCCGCCGTCGAGGCCTTCGAGGACGCGGGCAAGGACGTACCGCCCATCACCGGCGAGGACCAGCAGGACTTCCTCCAGGCGTGGCAGGACAAGGACCTCACGGCGATAGCCCCCGCGTACCCGACCTTCCAGTGGCGTACGCCCGTGATCGCCGCGCTGGACATCCTCAAGGGCCAGAAGGTGCCCAAGGAGTGGAAGCTGCCGCAGCCCACGATCACGCAGGAGAACCTCGCGGACTATCTCAAGCCCGGTATGCCGCCGCTGCATTACGCGATGTGCGGGTGCGACTCGATGCCAGGCTTCCCGAAGGACTGGGGCGGCAAGTGACGGCGCCGGCCGGGACGTCACCCGCACTCCCGCCGTTCGCGCTCGGCGCCAACCCGTGGATCTGGCACTCACCGGTCGACGGGGAAGCCCTGGCCCGAACGCTGCCACGACTGGCCGCCTGGGGCTTCGACTGCGTCGAACTCCCGCTGGAGTCGGCCGACGACTGGGAGCCCGCCGCCGCGTCGAAACTGCTGGACGCGACCGGGCTCGCCCCGGCCGCCGTCGTCGCCGTCATGCCGCCGGGTCGCGATCTCGTGGCGACCGATCCCGCGACCGTACGCACCACGCGGGACTATCTGCGGCGCTGTGTCGACGCCGCCCACGCGATCGGGGCGCCCGTCGTGGCGGGCCCGGTCTACACGGCCGTCGGGCGCTCGTGGCGTATGACGGACGGCGAGCGGGCGGCTGCCTGGGCCGAGTGGCGTGAGCACATCGCGCCCGTCGTCGCCCACGCACGGCAGGCGGGGGTGACGATCGCCGTCGAGCCGCTGAACCGGTACGAGACGAGTCTGCTCAACACCGTCGCCCAGTGCCTCGAAGCCATGGCCGGCCTGGACCCGGCGGGCATCGGCATCGCGCTCGACGTCTACCACCAGAACATCGAGGAGCGCGGTCTGCCCGGCGCCGTACGGGAGGCGGGGGACCGCGTCGTCCATGTCCAGGTGTGCGCCAACGACCGCGGCGCGCCCGGCGCCGACCATCTCGACTGGCCCGGCTTCCTGACCGCGCTCGCGAACGGCGGCTACCGGGGGCCGCTCTGCATCGAGTCCTTCACCGCGCACAACGACGCGATCGCGGTCGCCGCCTCCGTCTGGCGTCCGCTCGCGGCCAGTCAGGATTCGCTCGCCACCGACGGTCTGGCGTTCCTGCGCCGGGTTCTCGCCGGCGGCTGGGCCGTGTCTTCGAAGTAACGCCGGCCGCCTGCAAGGCGGGGCCCGCGGCGTCTGGTGCGGTGCATCGCAAGGCGGAGGATCGTGCTCGTACTGGACGTACTCGCACGACTCCGACAACGAAGCGAGGTGCCGTGCCAGGCGTCGCGGGCCAGGCGGGACTTCGAAGACACGGCCTAGCACCGCCCGGCGGGCCGGGAACCGACCGACCGCTTCATCCCCCCCCAGAGAGGACCGGCAATGAAATGGCATGCGCATGACAGTGACCATGGCAGAGGGCAGCCCGGAGACCGTGGCGGGAAACGGCGTGGGAGAGCGCTCCGAAGAGCGTTCGTCGCCGCGGCCGGCGCACTGCTCCTCGCCCTGACCGCCCTGCCCACCGGCGCCGGAGCCGCCGAGAAGGAACCCGCCTTCAAGGCCCTGCTCTTCACCCGCGCCGTCGGATACGTCCACGGATCCATCCCGAACGGCATCACGATGTTCGAGGAGGAGGCCGCCGAGAACGGCTTCGAGATCGTCCAGAGCGACGACCCCACCGTCTTCAGCGACGACAACCTCGCGCAGTACGACGCGATCGTGATGCTCCAGAACTCCGGCATGGTCTGGGACACCGAGGACCAGCGCCAGGCCATGAAGACGTATCTCCAGAGCGGCAAGGGCATCGTCGCCATCCACAACACCCTCGACATGGGCGTCGAGGAGGCCTTCCCCTGGTGGGACGAGACCATCAACGGCGGCGCCCACATGCCCACCCACTCGCCCGGCGTGCTCCAGGGCACGGCCAAGGTCGCCGACCAGGTCCACCCCTCCACCAAGGGGCTGCCCGAGCGCTGGGAGCGCCCGGAGGAGTGGTACAACTTCGACGAGAACCCCCGCGGTGACGTCCATGTCCTGGTCACCGCCGACGAGACGACATACAACCCCGGCCCCGACGCCATGGGCGCCGACCACCCCATCTCCTGGTGCCGCAACACCGAGGGCGGCAAGGTCTGGGCCACTGCCATGGGCCATGACGCCCCCGCCTACGACGAAGAGGCCTTCCGCGACCATGTCGTCGGCGGACTCCAGTGGGCGGCGGGCCAGCAGCCGGGCGACTGCGGCGGCACCGACTGGGGCGCCTACGAGAAGGTCACCCTCGACGACAACACCGCCGACCCGATGGAGCTCGACGTCGCCGACGACGGCCGTGCCATCTACGCGCAGCGGGGCGGCGAACTGAAGATCTTCGACCCCGCCTCCCACTCCACCGTCACCGCGGGCAAGCTCGACGTCTACACGGGCGGCGAGGACGGTCTCGTCGGCATGGAACTCGACCCCGACTTCGCCAAGAACAACTGGATCTATCTCTACTACGCGCCGGCCGCCGAGACCAAGGACGTCAACCGGCTCTCCCGCTTCACCCTCAAAGGCAACACCCTCGACCTGAACAGCGAGAAGAAGCTCCTCGACGTCCCCGCCTACCGCTCCCGCACCTTCACCGAGCCCGGACACACCGGCGGCGCGATCGAGTTCGGCCCCGACGGCACCCTGTACCTCAGCGTCGGCGACGACGTACCGCCCAACCTCGACCCCGACTGGCAGGGCTACGCGCCCATCGACTGGCGGCCGGGCAAGGAGATGCTCGACGCCGCGCGCACCGCGGGCAACACCAACGACCTGCGCGGCAAGCTGCTGCGCATCAAGCCCAAGAGCAGCGGCGGCTACACCATCCCCAAGGGCAACCTCTTCGCCAAGGGCACCGCCAAGACCCGTCCCGAGATCTACGCGATGGGCTTCCGCAACCCGTTCCGCTTCACCGTCGACCAGGAGACGGGCTACGTGCACGTCGCCGACTACGGCCCCGACCGCGGACTGCCCACCACCGACCGGGGCCCCGAGGGCCTGGTCGAGTACAACGTCCTCAAGAAGCCGGCGAACCTCGGCTGGCCGTTCTGCCACGGCGACAACCAGGCGTACGCGCCGTACAACCCGGACACCGAGGAGATCGGCGCGAAGTTCGACTGCGCCAACCCGGTGAACCCCTCGCCCAACAACACGGGCCTGACGAAACTGCCGCCGATCCAGCAGCCCGAACTCTGGTACGGCTACGGCGTGTCCGAGCACTTCCCGGAGATGGGCGAGGGCGGCTCGGCCCCCATGGGTGGACCGGTCTACCGCTACGACGCCGACAACCCCTCCGAGACGAAGTTCCCCGAGTACTTCGACGGCGCGAGCTTCCTCTACGAGTGGTCACGCAACTACATCAAGGAAGTCCGCTTCGACAAGGACGAGAAACTCCTCAAGGTCAACGACTTCATGGACTCGGTGGCGTTCAAGAGCCCCATGGACATGACGTTCGGGCCCGACGGTTCGCTCTACGTCCTGGAGTGGGGCAGCGAGTTCGGCGGCGGCAACAACGACTCCGGGCTCTACCGCATCGACTACGCCCAGGGGCGCCGGAGCCCCGTCGCCAAGGCAGCCGCCTCCGTCACCGACGGACCGCTCCCGCTCGAAGTGGACTTCTCCAGCGCGGGCAGCGCCGACCCGGACGGCGACGCCCTGACCTACGAGTGGGACTTCGACGGAGACGGCACCTACGACTCCACCGACGAGAACGCCACCCACACCTACACCCAGGCAGGCGAGTTCAGCGCCCAGTTGAAGGTCACCGACTCGACCGGGAAGTCCGGCTTCGCCAACGTGCCCATCACCGCGGGCAACACCACCCCGAAGGTCACCATCGACATCCCCGTGAACGGCAAACTCATCGAGTTCGGCGACCAGATCCCGTACAAGATCACTGTCACCGATCCGGAGGACGGGACCGTCGACTGCTCCAAGGTCACCATCAACCCGGCACTCGGGCACGACGAGCACGAGCACCCGACCAACGACATCCCCGGGTGCGAGGGCACCGTCGACACCGGTGACCTCGGCGGCCATCCCGAGGGCGCCGACCTCACCTACGTACTCAACGCCAAGTACACCGACGGCGGCGGGGCCGGGGCACCGGCGCTCACCGGCTACGGGCGTGCCGTCCTGCAACCGAAGCTCAAGCAGGCCGAGTACTACGACGACCAGTCGGGCACCCGCGTCGTCGACCAGGCGGGCGCCGCCAACGGCAAACGCATCGGTGACATCAGCAACGGCGACTGGGTGGCCTTCGAACCGATGAGCGTGGAAGGCATCGACTCGGTGCGCTACCAGATCTCATCCCCCTACGGAGTCGGCGCGATCGAACTGCGCGCCGGCGCGCCGGACGGCGAACTGCTCGCCACCACCCCGATCCCCAACACCGGGGACTGGGACGTGTATCAGCCGACCGATCCGGTACCGGTGAAGGCCCACCCGGGCACTCACAAGCTGTATCTCGTCTTCACGTCACCGCAGAACAATTCATTCGACGTGGACACGGTCGAGTTCGCCGGACCGTAGGGACCGACGGCCCCGAGGAACCCGAAGAAGCACGTCGCGGGGCGCGGGGGGGGGGGCCCCGGGCGCGGCGCGCCCCGCCCCCCGCCCCGCCCCCCCGCGCCGGCGGGGGCGCCCCCGCGCAGCGCCGGGGCCCGCCGCCGGCCCCCCCGCCCCCGCGGCCCCCC